>NZ_BBZB01000001.1:3600000-3900000 GCF_001269985.1 Pseudoalteromonas sp. '520P1 No. 423'
CACCTGCATGATCTGGCTTGGTGACATTTTTGGCTCACTTCTTACGACCATATGAATATGGTCTTCCGGTATTTCTAACTCGACTATATCAATGTCGTAATCGTAACCAATTTTTTGGATTATTGTTTTCATCGCCTCACGATAAGGCTCCGAAAAGACTTTACGCCGATACTTAGGTATCCACACAAAGTGGTACATTAATCTAACAACATGATGCGAATTTCTTTGAAGTTCCATGTATTGGATACTACAGACTGAGGCAAGCTCAGTCTACACTATCCAGCACGGGGGCAAGCCCCCGAGATTTTCGCTACGCTCTGTTAAAAATTTAGCATGAGAAACAGGGGCTTTAGTAACTTTGCGTTTCAAAATTCCAGTATTCACATTTAACTTATATACAGTTGCTAAGCGCTCTCCAGTGTTACTCATAGGTGTTGAACTAATTAAAATATGCTTTTCATCTTCAGGTAGAGTATCAATTATTTCAGCCCAGCCATGAGTGGATTGCTTTTTCTTGATCATACTGCCAGTCTGCATTTCGCCAGCTTGATAACCATAAATCATAAGCCCTTTTGAACCATCATAATTAACGGCATATAACTCACCGAAGTACTCTGGTGTTTCAAGCCATGGTAGTCGTTTTACCATATTTATAACAACTCTTTCATTATTTACCCAGCGGTAATTTCCCACCTCATATTCACCAGGGAATTGGCTACCACCAACCGGTTTTAACGTTTTTCTATCTAAAACAACAAGCACAGCCTTATTTTTTACAAGTGCGGAAACTGCTAAATATTTACCGTCTGGTGAAATCTTGGCATTGTAATATTGGGACCAATCAAAAAGTTCATCTCAATTTTTGGCATGTACATTAAATGTCATCGTTATAAAGTTAAAGATTAAAAAAAGCTGAACTATCCTATTCAACATATGGTTTCCTTTATGTTTCTTAATTATAATTTGTTACATTTCTGTATTTGGAATATATAAAAAAGCGACACAAGTCGCTTTTTTTTAAATGTAAGTTAATGAATTTTAGTATTAATTTTCATATCCTAAATTTGGTCCTAACCAACGTTCTGCTTCTTCAAGTGTCATATCAGCACGTTGTGCATAATCTTCTACTTGGTCTTTTTGAATGGCAGCTACCGCATAATATTTAGAATCAGGATGAGAAAAATACCAACCTGATACCGCAGCGCCCGGCCACATCGCATAAGAGCTGGTAAGCTTCATACCAATACGGTTTTCAACATCTAAAAGCTGCCAGATTTTTTTCTTCTCTGTATGTTCAGGACATGCGGGATAACCTGGAGCAGGACGAATACCTTGATAGTTTTCACGTATCAATTCATCATTTGTCAGATTTTCATCTGCCGCGTAACCCCAATACTCTTTACGTACTTTTTCATGCAAGTATTCGGCAAAAGCTTCAGCTAATCTGTCAGCAATCGCTTTGATCATTATCTTATTATAATCATCTTGCTTGGCATCAAATGCATCAGCAATTTCATCTTCAGCCAAGCCACCTGTCACTGCAAAACCACCAAAATAATCTTTGATACCTTTTTTAGCGATATAATCGGTTAAACAATAATTGGCAAAGTCTGTTTTTTCTGTCTGTTGACGTAATTGACAAGATCTTAATAAGACTTCACTTCTCGTTTCATCACTGTAGATTTCGATATCATCTTCAACGCGATTAGCTGGAAATAAACCTATAATGCCTAAAGGTTGTAACTTACCTGAGATTTCCAGCTCATCTAACATTTTATTCGCATCGTTAAACAAGCTTTGCGCTTCTTCACCCACTATTTCATCGGTTAATATACGTGGATATTTACCAGCCAATGACCAAGTCATAAAGTAAGGTGTCCAATCTATATATTTTCGTAATGTTTTAATTGAAACATCTTTAAATTCCGTAATGCCCAACTTTTTAGGTACTGGCGGTGTGTAATTATCCCAATCTAACTTAGCTGCATTCGAACGTGCTCTAGCAAGCGTTACAGGCTTAGAGCGAGGACGTTTACGTGCTTGTTGATCACGTACTTTTTCATATTCTGTAGTGGTCTTTTGTAAAAACTCAGTTTTAACTTTTTTACTTAATAAATTAGAGACAACACCTACAGCACGACTGGCATTGTTAACATATATCACGCCTTTTTTATCACCTTCTGCGCGATACTGCGGTTCAATTTTAACAGCTGTATGTGCTTTTGATGTTGTCGCACCACCTATCATAAGTGGTAAGTCAAAACCTTGGCGAGTCATTTCTTTAGCAACATGTACCATCTCATCAAGTGAAGGCGTGATTAAACCTGATAAACCGATAATATCTACATTTTCTTCTTTTGCTACACGTAAAATGGTTTCTGTTGGTACCATTACACCTAGATCAATTACTTCATAGTTATTACATTGCAGTACGACACCCACGATATTTTTGCCAATATCATGAACATCGCCTTTCACTGTCGCCATCAAAACCTTACCATTTGATGAGCCTTTAACCTTAGTCGCCTCAATAAATGGGTCAAGATATGCAACTGCGCGCTTCATTACACGTGCTGATTTTACAACTTGTGGTAAAAACATTTTACCAGCGCCAAATAAGTCACCTACCACGTTCATGCCGTCCATTAGTGGACCTTCAATTACTTCGATAGGTAAATCAGCTTCTAGACGACACTCTTCAGTATCTTCTTCAATAAACTGTGTAATGCCTTTTACTAACGCATGTTCTAAACGTTTTTGAACAGGCCAAGTACGCCATTCTAAATCTTCTTTTTTACTTTCTTGTGCCAATCCAGAGTATTTAGGCGCAATTTCAACTAAACGCTCACCCGCTTCAGGATCAGTATTGAGAACAACATCTTCTACCGCATTTCTGAGCTCCAATGGAATATCATCATAAACAGCCAATTGACTAGCATTTACTATGCCCATATCCATACCCGCTTTTATCGCGTGATATAAAAATACAGAGTGAATTGCTTCACGTACTGGGTTGTTACCACGAAAAGAAAACGATACGTTTGATACACCGCCTGACACCTTACAGTGCGGTAAACCTTGCTTTATACGACGTGTACCTTCAATAAATTCAACCGCATAATTATCATGCTCTTCAATACCTGTCGCGACAGCAAAAATATTTGGGTCAAAAATAATATCTTCTGGTGGAAAACCAATTTCATCAACCAAAATATCATAAGCACGTTTACAAATATCAAATTTGCGATCTTCTGTTTCAGCTTGCCCAGTTTCATCAAATGCCATCACAACAGCAGCAGCACCAAAACGTTTAATCAATTTTGCTTGGTGTCTAAAGTTATCTTCACCTTCTTTTAAAGAAATAGAGTTAACAATCGCTTTACCTTGAATACACTTTAAGCCAGCTTCAATTACATCCCATTTAGAAGAATCAACCATAATAGGCACTTTACAGATATCAGGTTCTGCAGCAATTAAGTTTAGAAACTTCACCATGGCAGCTTTTGAGTCCAACATGGCTTCATCCATGTTGATATCGATAACTTGCGCGCCATTTTCTACTTGCTCACGGGCAACACTTAAAGCTTCTTCATATTCTTCATTCATGATCAAACGTTTAAACCGCGCAGATCCGGTTACGTTTGTTCTTTCGCCTACATTAGTAAAAACAGCTATTTGTTGTGTCATTATTTACTTCTCACACTAATTTAGGTTACAGGCTTCAAGGCCTGACAAACGCATTCTAACTTCCAATTCAGGTAGTTTACGCGCAGCTATACCATTTACACCATCAGCAAAAGCTTTAATATGTTCAGGCGTTGTACCACAACATCCACCTACAATATTAATAAAACCACACTTTGCCCAATCGACCATTTCTACTGACATTTCATCTGCTTCTAAATCATATTCACCAAACTCATTTGGTAAACCGGCATTTGGGTGCACTGAGGTATAAGTTTCACAAACACGAGAAAGCTCTTCGACATATTGACGTAATAAATCAGGACCTAAAGCACAATTTAACCCAATAGAGATAGGTTTGATGTGACGAATTGAATTATAAAAGGCTTCTGTTGTTTGCCCAGATAAAGTGCGCCCTGAGGCATCTGTGATAGTGCCAGATACCATAACTGGCAAAGTGACACCCGCTTGCTCAAATGCTTCTTCAACACCAAATGCCGCCGCTTTAGAATTTAAGGTATCAAAAATAGTTTCAATCAAAATAATATCTGAACCACCTTCAATCAGTGCTAAAGTTGATTCAATATAGGCTTCCACCAGCTGATCAAATGTAATATTTCTAAAGGCTGGATCATTTACATCTGGCGATAAAGAACAGGTTTTAGAGGTTGGACCTAAAACACCTGCTACATAACGCGGTTTAGACGGATCTTTCGCTTGTATTTCATCACATACTTTGCGGGCTAACTTAGCCGACTCAAGGTTGATTTCACGGCTAAACTTAGCCATTTCATAATCTTCCATTGAGATAGTTGTTGAGTTAAATGTATTAGTTTCAATGATATCAGCACCGGCTTCTAAATATTCACGGTGAATTTGTTCTATTATTTTTGGCTGAGTCAGGCTTAATAAATCATTATTGCCTTTGATTAAAATATGCCAATCAGCAAAACGCTCACCACGATAATCTTGTTCTTCAAGCTTATATTTTTGGATCATAGTGCCCATGGCACCATCTAAAATGAGAATACGTTGTTCTAATGCTGCTTTTAACTGCTCAAGTTTATTAGGCATGAGTTAATCCTTACTACTAATTTGGAGACGGTACGTTAATTTATTCGGCATAATTGTTTGTTCTGACATCTTGGCTAATAAGCTTTATATCATAAGGCGTAGTCTGATATACATAATAGTTTAACCAATTTGAAAATAATAAAAATGCATGGCTTTGCCAAGTTTTTGATGGCTCAATTTTAGGGTCATCATTTAGAAAGTAATTCTCTGGTATTGCAGCACCGGCGCCTTTGGCAACATCTCTGGCATATTCTCCCGCCAAAGTGTCCGCCTCATATTCAGGGTGCCCTGTTATAAAAACTTGGCTACCAGATTGGTTTTTAACTAAATATGCGCCAACTTTATCGGAACCCGCTAATACCTCAAGCTCTGGTACCGTTGCAATTTGTTCTAAAGATATATTGCCATAACGAGAATGAGGCACTAAAAAGTCATCATCAAAACCACGTGTTAATGCACCATGCTCAGAAAAACATTGATGTTTAAATACACCACATAATTTATCTTTTTTAAGCTCTCGTTTTAAACCGTAATGATGAAATAAACTCGCATGAGCTGCCCAACAAGAAAATAAAGTTGAAGTAACATGGCTTTCAGCCCAATCCAAAATAACTTCTAACTCTTGCCAATAACCCACATTTTCATACTCTAAATGCGCTAAAGGCGCACCCGTTATAATTAAAGCATCATAATTATTATCTTTGATTTCAGAAAAATAACGGTAAAAAGTGTCTAAGTGCTGCTCTGAAGTATTTTTACTTCTGTGTGTATCTAAACGTAATAAATCGACATTTACTTGTAGCGGGCTATTTGCCAGAAGTCGAATAAACTGAACTTCGGTCTCTACCTTATTAGGCATTAAATTTAAAATAGCCAAACGCATTGGGCGAATTTCTTGTGTTTTTGCACGACTTTGCGGCATAACAAATACATTTTCATTGCGAAGAGCAGCTATGGCAGGTAGCTGATCTTGTACCGTGATAGGCATAAAAATCTCCAAACAAGTAAACTGATTGCGCTATTATGAACGGATAGCTAGAATTATCAAGCTCCAGATGTTTAGACGTCCAAAAAAGACAATTAAAATAAATATATTTGATCACAGTATAGTTTCAATGAATGTATTGATTTAATAAAAAGACAGTGCACTACAATAAAGATTTAACGGCTAATGGTTTGCCGCTACTGATATGATTAATTTGCGCCAGGAATAACTCAGCTGTGACCATCGCATCAGTCAATGCATTGTGGTTTGAGTAATCGGGTAAATTATATCTATGCCTACATTTTTCCAAGTTTAAAGCATCAAAGCTTATGTCATGACTTAGCCTAGACAAGCGTTTATGCTCAATTTTCATGGTATCTAATATTATAATTGATTTATATTGCTCAGTAGAAAATATGATCCCATGTTCTATAAAAGCTTTTTGCAAAAAAGCCCAATCGAGTTCAGCGTTGTGAAATACTAAAACAACACAATCTAATAATGATACGAGCTTTAGCAATGCCTTAGTCAATGGTTGCCCGCTTTGTACCGCTTGTTGATTGATCCCATGAAATATCGGACTTTTTTTTAAACAACTGACTTGAGAGTTAATAAAATGTTCACCCTGACAAACATAAATCTTTTGATTTTTTATCGGCAACCAAGCAATTGACACTATTTCATCTTCTTTAGGGTTCAAGCCTGTTAACTCTAAATCTATGGCTAAATAATCTGCATGTAAACAATTTTGTTTGTGAAGCAATGTTAAATGTTTATTCGGTATCAAAAACTCTTTTATTTTTTGAATGACCTTTTGAGCAACTCCCATTTATAAACTACCCCGAGCGAATTTAAAATATGAATCTTGATTTGGCGTTAAGTTATCAGGCAATAATAAACCATTATCTTGATCTGGATGTAAAGTTGACTCCTCTCTCGCTTGTGAGCCAAAACAAATCCAACTAAAGGGGACTTTTGCTTGACCAAACTGCTCTTGATATAAAATAATTAAACGCGCAGTTAGCGCATCCGTTAAGCTGCTTAATAGTTTTCCTATAATGCTAATGTCTTCTACTTTATGAGAAAAACTTTGCAATAGCTCAGGTATTTCCATTGCATAACGTTTTAAATCTATTGTGCTATTCGCTTTATATATTCGACCAATCAGTTGCACTGGGTCTGATTTTTGCTGCCTTAATAAATCGGTACTGGTAAGCATGCCTAAAGGTTTAAAACTTTCATCTAATACTGGTAAATGATGAATATTATGGCGCAGCATTAATTGCATCGCAGAAAATACGCGGTTATTTTCAAATATATACTTCGGGTTGGATGTCATAATCTGGGTGACTGCTTGGTCAGGATTAACTTCTGCTGCCAAAACACGATTTCGTAAATCTCTATCGGTAACAACACCCAACAACTTTTCATCTTGGGTGATCATCATAGAAGAAAAGCTCGATTAACTCATTTTTTTAGCCGTATCACGAATGCTCGTATCTGGAGGAAGAGTGACAGCGCCAAAGTGCATCAACTCTGAAATTTTTTGCTCCGACCAATTTTCTTATCGTTTTTTATAATTCGAAGCTAATAGGCGATTAGCATGAGCGCGTACAAAATATTGTGCAAAAACCCAATACTCACGACGTAAAAAATCAAAGTCACCTTGTTCTAAAACATACACTATGCCTTCATTTTGTACTTGTAAGTTATTTTTTATCGTTTCACCTGTGAGCAATGAAGGATAGGCAAAATAATCGCCTTCACTCAAACGTGCAATCACTTCCCCATGGGTATTCACTAAGTCATATAAACCGGAACGAATTAAAAACAAACTAGGAGAATGGGAGTTTAACCATTGAGACTGATTTTCTTTACTTAAATAAATAATTTGCAAGTGATTAACCGCATAGTGTGCAGCCGCAGGTACAAGCTCTGAAAATGGCGCTTGATTACTTAAAAATTGATAAAGTTCTTTTTGCTCTATGGTGTTAGTCATGACTCACTCCCTTTAAACCTCACCTCACTTTACTTACAAGCAAAAAAAAGCTCGACTATAGTCGAGCTTTTAAGCTTTATTGATTAAAATCAATATCAGTTTATTTCATTTTAGTGAGCGTGCGCATCACCTGAGCCTTTAGGGCTTCGGATTGAATCAACCATTTCAATTACATCAGCTGGAATTTCTTTAGTCACTTTTTGTACCGCTACTGCAACTACAAAGTTAACAACCATACCAATCAGGCCAATACCTTCTGGCGAGATACCAAATAACCAGTTTTCAGCGCTGTTTAAATCAGGGCTAATAAACTTAAAGTAAACAATATAGCCGATTGTGAATAAAATACCCGATACCATACCTGCAATAGCACCTTCTTTATTCATCGTCTTAGAGAATATACCCATAATGATTGCAGGGAAGAAACTCGACGCAGCTAAACCAAAGGCAAAAGCAACTACTGAGGCTACAAAGCCAGGTGGATTAATACCAAAGTATGCAGATATGGTAATGGCAATCACAGCTGCCAATCTTGCGGCCCTGAGCTCTTGTTTATCACTAATATTAGGCATCAATGTTCGTTTCAATAAATCGTGGGACACTGATGTTGAGATAACCAATAATAAACCTGCCGTTGTTGATAATGCTGCTGCAATACCACCCGCTGCCACTAAAGCAATAACCCATGCTGGTAAATCAGCAATTTCAGGTGTTGCTAATACAATAATATCGCGGTCAATTTTTATTTCGTTCTTGCTTGCAGGATCTGTGATCTTACCCGCTGAGTAGAACATTTTGCCATCGCCATTCTTATCATTAAATGTGATAAGACCCGTTTTTTCCCAGTTTTTAACCCAGCTAGGTGCTTCAGCATACGCTGTACCGCTACCATCTTTACCGTTAATGGTATCAACCATATTTACACGAGCAAATGAAGCAAGTGCAGGCGCTGTCGTGTATACAATTGCAATAAATATTAACGTCCATGCAGCTGAAATGCGTGTATCTTTAACTTTAGGTACTGTGAAAAAGCGAACGATTACATGCGGTAAACCAGCAGTACCCACCATTAATGCACCTGTAATAGCAAATACATCAATCATGGATTTAGAGCCTTCGGTATATTGTGCAAAGCCGAGTTCAGTACTCAAACCATCAAGTTTATCAAGCAGTAACATACCTGACCCATCAGATAGTGTGGCCCCAAAACCAGTTTGTGGTAATACATGACCTGTCATCATTAAAGACAAGAATACAGCTGGTACTAAGTAAGCAAAAACTAAAATACAATACTGAGCAACTTGCGTATATGTAATGCCTTTCATGCCACCTAAAACAGCATAGAAAAATACAATTACCATACCGATGTAAACACCTGTTTCAATTTCAACTTCTAAGAAACGAGAGAATACAACTCCTACACCACGCATTTGACCTGCAATGTAAGTAAAACAAATAAAGATGGCACAAATAACAGCTACTGTACGTGCTGTTTGAGAGTAATAACGATCGCCAATAAAATCAGGAACCGTAAATTTACCAAATTTACGTAAATAGGGTGCTAAACATAAGGCTAATAATACATAACCCCCAGTCCAACCCATTAAGTAAACACCACCATCATAACCTGCAAAAGAAATGATACCTGCCATTGAAATAAATGACGCAGCACTCATCCAATCAGCCGCCGTTGCCATACCATTTGCTAAAGGAGGTACACCGCCACCAGCAACATAAAATTCTTGAGTTGAACCCGCTCGAGCCCATACTGCAATGCCGATATAAAGCGCAAAGCTTAAACCAACAATTAAAAAAGTGAGAGTTTGAACATCCATCATATTGGCTCCTATTCGTCTACGCCGTATTTTTTATCTAACGCATTCATTTTCATTGCGTAAACGATAATTAAAGCCACAAATGTGTAAATTGCGCCCTGTTGTGAAAACCAGAAGCCTAATTTAAACCCAAAAAATCTAATCTCGTTTAATACATCAACTAATAAAATACCAAAGCCAAAAGAGACCAAAAACCAAACCGCTAATAACTTAAACATTAAGGACAGATTCTCTGACCAATATGCTTTAGCTTGTTCATTATTTTTAAAAGCCATTTTCATATTCCCCTAATAGGACCATTGAGTGCGCTAATATTCTAATCGCTTCAAAATGCATATTATTTTTATACTTTATAAAAAACATTTTGAAGTGACTAAAATATATCTTCAGGATTAAACATAACAAGCAAAACACGACTTGAAAGTCAGACCTTAGTCGTAACATATTGTTAACTTTAATAGAGTACAGTAAAACCAAACCTAAAAAAAAGACATAACCAAATGAATTGGCTAAAGTAATTTTAAATAAAAAATTTGAGAAAGACAAAATAAAAGAGGTGATTTAGCATATGTCAGACATTAGTCTAATATAACTAAACCACCTGTAAATGCAGTTTTTGGAAAGTAAATATTGTATACATCTAAGGTATTAATGGCATTTTAAACCTCAACCTGAACCATGCCCTCTACTTTATGCCAATAACCATTGCATTCATCGCTTTTATTTCCACTTCTTATGGTAGACACCAAGCGTAGTTTGGCTTCCCTCGGATAAACTACTTAAACACGCTTTGGTCTCAACTGATGGTTTAAAATTTTCAGGATTAGCTTTACATGCTTCAATCGCTTGTCGCCAACTCGATGTCACTTGAGATACATAAGCTGGGCTACGTTGGCGACCTTCAATTTTAATTGCACTAATGCCCATTTGCATCAACTCAGGCAACATTTCCATGCTCTTTAAACTAGTAGGCTCTTCAAATGCATGATAACGCTCATCACCAACATCAAATCGCCCTTTACATAATGTTGGATACCCTGCTTTTTCGTCATCGCTAAACTTGTCAATTAAGATACCATTTAAATGGGTTTCTAAGCCTGTACCTGTTTCTTTCTATTCAACAAATTTTGCAGGTGAACAAGCACCAGCGGTATTAGGAGATTCGTCAGTTAAATAAGATGATAAATAACAGCGCCGATTGCTACCGCTTTATCTACAGAGGCTTGCCAACACACCATACCATCAGGGTGGGCAAAAGTATTAATTGCCACATGCAGTCTACAATTATCAAGTTTTAAATAAGCAACCCCTTTTTCAAGTTGCCGTTCAGTAAAGTTTAAACCAGCAAAGTGCCGCGCGTTTGTTTCGTCTTTAAAACCAATATAAACCGCATCAGTACCCGCATCGACTGCTGCTTTTAATGAGGCAAGACTGCCTGCAGGACAAAGAAGCTCCATGAATACACACCACAAAAAATTTTATGGCTTTAATTTAATGATAATTGCTAAGGGAAACTTGATATAGATTAAGCTTTGAAATGATAACTCAGAATAAAATAATGCCATTTAACAACTAAAATCAGAAAAAGTGATTTTATTAAATCCTAAAACAGGTCATAGCCAAATAAAAATTTAATTAAGTTCAATTAGGTTTTTTATTTGATTTTTTATACCATCTAATTAATTCTTTTTGATCTGTGGGCGCATCTAAACCTTCTTTGATAAATTCACTGGCTTGTTCAGCTAAAAGTGCTTCGGTTTTGTTTTCTATTCGCGCTAACATATCAAAAAATACAGCTTGTTCATCTTCAGATAATACAGACTCTAATTGCTTAGATCTTTCATCCATGGCATTTATAAGTTCAAGATATAAAGCTTTCCCTGCCTCATTTAAGTATAAATTTTTAACATTCTTTTTAATTTCATCTTGATGAGATTCAATTAAGTTTAAACTTAAAAGCTTTTTAACCGCCCTGCTTACCGTATAAGAATCTAGTCTAGATTGATAAGCAATATCAGCTGATTTAACAGGCATATAAGAGCCAATATTAATCAAAACCCGCATTTCTCTTGGATCTAAATCAGTTAAGTTTCTAATTTTCCAATCGCGATTTAATGCCAATAAATTACTTACCACAGCGACTCTATATGGCAGATGAGATGTTAAATCTAATGGGTTTTCAATTTGTTTTGTCAGGGAAAAAGCCTGATCTCTAGCTGACTTACTAATGCGCTTGACCTTGATATGAAATCATTATGTCACTTTAGCATTTTATATAAAAAATAAAAACTTAAACAAAAGATGCTGCATATGCAATAAAAAAATTATTGCATATGCAGCAATTTGATTGTATTTTAAATACACTATAAAAATAAAACAGGAAATTTATCATGCCATTAGTTAAACCATTACCAACAGATGCCAATGAAGAAGTTATTGAACTTGCTAAATTTTTTAATGAAACGTTAGGTTTTTGCCCTAATAGTGTTTTAACCATGCAGCACAGACCAGCCATTGCAAAAGCATTTATTAATCTAAATATGGCCGTAATGGCCAATGATGGACGTGTAACAGCCGAGCAAAAACGCTTAATAGGTTATATCACTAGTGCCAATACAGGTTGTAGGTACTGCGAAGCACATACGATTTTAGCTGCAGAGCGCTACGGCGGTACCGAAGAACGCTTAGCTAACATTTGGTCATTTAGAGAAAGTGATTTATATACACAAGCTGAAAAAGCGGCATTTGAATTGGCGCTTGCCGCTTCCAGTGTGCCAAATGCAGTAAATGATGAAATTACAGCGAAAATGCATGAGTACTGGGATGATGGAGAAATTGTTGAGATTTTAGGTGTTATTTCTTTATTTGGTTATCTGAATCGCTGGAACGACTCTATGGGCACAACAATGGAAACCGGTGCAGTAGATGCCGGTAAACGCCTTTTATCTGAATCACCTTGGACTCGCGGTAAACATATTTAAACTATCCTAAGCTTAAAATAATCCCGATAATTGTTGTAACTAAGCCTGAGGTAACTTTTACTTTGGGCTTATATCCAGTAATAATTACATCCTATTCTTCTTTATTAATCAAAAGCGTATAACTTCAATAAGTGCTAATTTTAGTTACCAAGCAACCTCTTTTGTAAATATTATGCTACAAGTTAATTAATTTTTTTATCTCATATACTTTCAATTTAATTTTTAAACCTTAACCTAGCTCAAGAATACTAAGAATAAAGGGCGATTAAATGATTCAGGGTAAAACATTAGGCAGTATGTTGATTATTGCAGGTACGACAATTGGTGCGGGCATGCTTGCTTTGCCAATAGCATCTGCAGGACTCGGCTTTTCAACTGCTACGGTATTATTATTTTCTGCATGGGCATTAATGACTTATACCGCTTTATTAATGTTAGAAGTGCATCAATATGCACATGTAGAGGCAACATTAAACTCTTTAGCGAAAAGCCTTCTGGGAAGAAAAGGCCAGTTAATTGCTAATTGCTCTATGATATTTTTATTTTACGCCTTATGTGCCGCTTATATTGCAGGTGGCGGTTCTCAACTACAAACTAAACTTGTTGAGTGGACTAATTTAGAGCTACCAGTTCAATCTGGTTCAGTATTATTTGCGATTGTTTTTGGTGCCATTATCACTTTAGGCACAGGCACGGTAGATAAAATAAATCGCGTATTATTTTCAATTAAAGTAATTGTTTTAGCATCGGTTTTTTATATGTTAACCCCTTATGTTCAAGGTCAACACTTACTAGAAATGCCAATTGAACAAGGCCTTATATTATCAGCTATCCCGGTTGTTTTTACTTCTTTTGGTTTTCATGGTTCTATTCCTTCAATCGTTAAATATGTTGGTATAGATATAAAGTCATTAAGAAGAATTATGATTATGGGCGCGGCATTACCTTTAGTTATTTACTTATTTTGGCAAGTAGTCAGCCAAGGTGTAATGAGTCAATCACACTTATTACAAAGTGAAGGTTTATCAGGGTTTATCGCAAGTGTCGCATCTATGCTGCAAAGCCCTAAAGTGAGCAATGCGATTACTATTTTTGCAGACTTAGCATTAGCAACATCATTCCTCGGTGTAAGCCTTGGTTTATTTGATTTTTTCAGTGATACCTTGAAAAAAGGCAACGCAAAAAAAGATAGGCTTGTTACAGCGTTAGTCACTTTTGTACCACCTTTATGCTTTGCGCTGTTTTATCCTCAAGGTTTTATTATGGCACTAGGTTATGCCGCTATTGCATTGGTTGTATTAGCTGTATTTTTACCAACTGCAATGGTATTTAAACAAAGAAAGCAACGACAGGCTTCTAATGAGGATTATCAAGTAAGAGGTGGTAATTCAGCGCTTTTATTAGCGGCATTATCTGGTGTATTAATCATCAGCGCACAGTTCTTACAAATGTTTGGTATGATCCCTTCTATTGGTTAACCTAACCTTTTAGGCATTATAAAAAAGCTCCTGACTCAGGAGCTGTTCTTTTTAAGTTGTTATATATTTATCAGCGAATTTTTTGGCGATTGAAAATCGTTTAGCTGAGCGCTCACCCAGTTTAACTAGCATTAAGTAACAATATGGCACTAAGAATAAACTGGTAAATGTTGAAAAAATTAAACCTCCTATAATTGCGATTGCTAAAGGGTAAGCTTCATTATTACTTGAAGCTATCGCAACGGGTACTAACCCTATTATTGTTGTTGCGACTGTCATTAAAATAGGTCTTATTCTAGTTGCACACGCTTGTATTATCGGCTCGATTAAACTTGTTGATGACCCTTTTAGCTTATTAATTTGGTCTATTAATACTATGCCATTGTTTACCACTATACCCATTAATATGAGCATGCCTATCATTGCAGTTTCACCTAGGCCCATGCCCAAGATTGCAAAAGTAAAATAAACACCAATAAAAGCCAAAGCAATAGAAGATAATATTGCTATAGGCATTAATAAAGATTCAAATAATGCAGCCATCACCATAAAAATTAATGCCAGTGCTAGCAACATATTTATCGCCATATTAGCCATTGAAATATTATCATTTCGGTAAGCTCGGCCTAATTGCCATTCATAACCTGTAGGTAATGCGATCTCTTTCATTACTTGTTTTATTTTTACAGCAGCGTCTTTACGAGTTATCTTATTGAGGTTAATCGAAATTGTTAAACTTGTTTGCCTTTGCACTCTATTAATGACAGGCATAATCGCTTGTGAATCAAACTTTACAAGTTGCTGCAAAGTTAAAACACG
Organism: Pseudoalteromonas sp. '520P1 No. 423'; assembly: GCF_001269985.1. NCBI lineage: Bacteria > Pseudomonadati > Pseudomonadota > Gammaproteobacteria > Alteromonadales > Pseudoalteromonadaceae > Pseudoalteromonas > Pseudoalteromonas sp. '520P1 No. 423'. Next base: position 3,614,856 of record NZ_BBZB01000001.1, read on the forward strand.
CCCTTGCGTTTCATATATAGGTAAATCTCTAATTTGGGATAAAGGCAGTGCCTTTTGATCATGATAAACCAAGCGTATATCTATCTCTCCTAGTGTTTCATCCCTAAAAGATCTTAAATTTACACCTCTTAAAGCGGTTGAAATGCGACTAGCAATATCTTGTGTATTTAAACCTAAGCGAGCAACTTTTTCATTATCAATCCTTAATAGTAATTCACGTTTTTTATCATTATCATCAATGCCAACTTCATCAAAACCTTCGATTTGCTTAAGTCTTAAAATCACTGACTCACTCAATGATATTAAACGTGTCGTTGAGCTGCCTAACAGAGATAAACTGGCAAATTTTTGTTTATTATCAGACCATGAAAATGAAGGTTTAGCGATAGCTGTTTTAGGAAAGCCTGAACGGATTTTTTCTTTTAATTCAGATATCGAAATGGATAATCCCTTTTTTAACCTAATAGTCGAGGATGCATAATCCGCATAAATACGGCTATCTACTTTTTTAAAACCAAATTCTTGTTGATTGTCATAAAGGTATGCTTCCATTTCATCAACTAATTTAGAGACATCAGCAAATTTTTGCCCACTTATAACATGGTATCTAATGGTAATATCTCTCGACTTTTTACTGTGCTCTTCTTGATTTGATACAAAGTCTCGAGCAAAAAAGCCTAATAAACATAACAATAAAACACCTAAAGCAGAACGTTTTGGATTTAGTAATATGTTTTTTAAGCTGAATCGATAAGCCTTATCTAATCGTCCTTGAGTCGTAACTGCATTGAGGTTTCCTTCTGTTACTTTGCTGAGCATCAAAGGGATCAAAGTTTTTGCCACTAATAATGATGCTAATAAAGGCAAACAAATAGCCACTGCAATTTGCTCAATTAACACTGTAATAAAGTTTTTTTCACCCATTAAGATAGGGAAAAATATGATAACTGTTGTTAATGTGCCACTGATCACTGCGATGCTCACATTATCAACGCCTTTAATTACTTTTTGATAATGACTTAATGCACTTGATTGCTGTTGTAGTATGCTTTCACAAATTACGACAGAATTATCAATCAACAAGCCCACAGCTATAAATAAGCCTGCTAGTGTCAGCATGTTAAGTGTATAACCCATAAAGTACATACCAGCGAGTGCAAAGCTCAATGAAATAGGCACTGAGGCAACCACAACTAAGGTGATCCTATAATTTTTAAAAAATACATATAAAACAGCAAAAGATAAAAATATGCCTGCAAAGCCCGCTTTGAGTAAATCTGATAATGACTCCTGGATCTCATTACCACTGTTGTTTTTTATATTGATTTTAATATCTTTAAACTCAGGTTCTGCTTTTATAAAATCAACAAAGTTCACTACATTATTTGAAACATCAACAACATTGGCATCAGATTCTTTAAATACCTCCAAACCTATGGTTTTTTGGCGGTCACTTCTGATTTCACTGTCTTTTTCAGGGCTTTTAACTGATACCTTAGCAACATCACTGAGCTTTACATTGGCTTTTACTTGAAAGTTTTTAATATCAGTTAAGCTTTTATATTCACCTTGTGGAGATACTCTAAATTTTCGCTCGCCATTAATAACCGATGCCGACTTCACTATAAAATTACTGGCACGTAAACCTTGTAATAATTGACCTTGGTTTACCCGATTCATTGCGATCTTTGTACTATCGAGTTTAATTTCAATATTAGGCTTAACAACGCCTCTTAATTCTATTTTTCCTACCCCTGATAATCGTTCTATGTTTCTAACGAGTTTTTTATTTAAAAAATCATAAGCATGAGATAAATCATTTTTACCTGTGAGCGTTAATGTCATCACAGGAATATCTTGAGTAGAAAACTTTTGTACCTTTACTCTTTGCACATCATCAGGCAATAAATGGCTGATCATATCGACTTTTTCTCTGACTTCTAAAATTTTGCTATCAAGATCAGAACCTAAATCCATCATAATTTGAATTGCAGCAGAATCAGCACGGCTGCGAGATTTCATAGAAGATATACCGCCCACAGTCGCTATGGCTTCTTCAATCGGTCGAGTAATTAAACGTTCGACCTCTTTTGGTGATGAGCCACTATATGGCACATAAATAAACATTACTGGCGCATTTACACTTGGCCAGCTTTCTTGGGGTAATAACCTGCTCGCAACGAGTCCAGTCATAAATAACGACAGCATTATCATAACGGTTGTTACCGGGCGCTTTAACGCCAACGCGCTCAGCCATAAATTAATTGGCAAACGCGATTTTGTAACATTTTTATTAGCTATCATAATTAATGTCACCTTGAATTATTTGGGTGTCTTCGGTGACCGTTTGAGCATATTTTTTACGATCAAATACACTATACAAAACAGGGATCACAAGCAGTGTCAGCGCTGTTGCAACAAATAAACCTGACATCACAGTAATTGCTAAAGGCGCCCTTAATTCTGAGCCTTCACCACCAGCAAGTGCTAAAGGCGCTAACCCTAACACTGTAGTGAGTGAGGTCATAATGATAGGCCTCAAGCGTGAATTACTTGCTGTGATAATTGCCTGTGATTTTTCAATGCCTTGAACACGTAATTGATTAATGCGATCAACAAGCACGATGGCATTGTTTACCACTATGCCAGTGAGCATAATCACGCCTATTAATACAATCACACTAATGGCTGTGCTTGTGATATATAAACCCAATACAGAACCTAAAACAGCCAATGGCACTGAAAATAAAATAATAAATGGATTAAGCAAAGACTCAAATTGTGAGGCCATCACTAAATAGACTAAAAATACAGCCAATAATAAAGCCATCATAAGTGAAGAAAATGATCGAGCCATTTCCTCATTTTGCCCAGCAATTTTCACGCGAATATTGTCTGGTAAATTTAACTTATTTATTATCATATTAGTTTTCAATGCTGCACTGGCTAAATCACCAAAAGCTAAAGAAGCAGATACGATGGCTACTCGAGTTTGATCTATGCGATTAATCTCATTTGGACCGATACTCTGGCTAATTTTTGCAACTGTAGATAAAGGCAGAGATCTGTCTTGAGAGGCATTAATCGTAATGTGTTTTATTGCTTGGACAGAGTTTCTAGCTTGCTCATCAGCTCTCACTAAAATGTCAATTTGTCTATCATTCAAATTATATTTACTTGCAACTGAACCAGCTACTTTAGTCACTAGTTGCTCAGCAATATTTGAAGCCCTTAAATCTAAACTGGCTAAACGCGCATTATCAAATTCAATTTTCAGTTCAGGTTGGCCATCACGTAAGCTTTTATTAATATCTGTAAATTGTTTATCAGCAATTAATATTCTTGCTAACTCATCACTTGTTTTCTTTAAACTCGCCAAGTTATAACCGGATAAAATGATCTGTAATGGACGCTCTGTTGTGAACATTTCAGCTTGTTTTATTGTTACAGTCACATCAGCCATGGTTTGGGCTTTATTCCTTACCAGTGCTTTTATAGGTTTAATATCATCACTATTATGTAAAGCAACTAACAACTGCCCCCAGTTTTCACCGCCTTTGCTTGCTGAACTCATCATCAAACTACCGCTGCCAGCTAAAGAATAAGTATGTTTCACTCTAGGGTCTGACTTAATGCTATTTGCTAAAGTTTGCAAATGTTGATCTGTTACTTTAATTGGTGTGCCTTGAGGCAAAGAAATCTCAAGGGTAAATTCTGATTTTGCAACTTCTGGTACAAGTTCAACATCAATATCGGGTATTAAACTCGCCACCCCAAGAGAAAATACAATAGCCAAAGATAAAACCAAAACGCGATTTTTTAGTGATTTTAATAACAGTGAATGATACAAAACGGCTACTTTACTAAAATAGACACTAAACAACTTATATGCAGGTTTAAGTATTAAATTAATTAATTTCATCAATAAATTAGCAATTAATAAAAATACTTTTGTTATTGCTAAAGGCAAATAATTAAATACCAGTTTAAAAGGGAATCCTAAAATTCTTTTGATTAAATTAAATCGAGATGTGCTTTTTTTATCACTTTTTTCAGATTGTTGCTCAGCTTGCTCTGTTGTCGTATTTTCTTTAATAGCAAATTGCCTAGATGCCAACATAGGTATCAATGTTAAGGCAACAACTAAAGATGCCAATAAAGCAAAGGTTACCGTCATCGCTTGATCACTAAATAACTGACCAGCAAAACCTTCAACAAACGCTAACGGAAAAAATACCGCTAATGTCGTTAATGTTGAGGCAATAACAGCGCCCGTTACTTCTTGAGTACCCAGAACTGCAGCATTAATAATGCTCTCGCCTTTTTCTCTATAACGGGCGATGTTTTCAAGTACCACAATCGCATTATCTACTAGTAAACCGACAGCTAAAGCGATGCCTCCTAAAGACATAATATTTAGACTAATATCATTGGCAAACATCAAGTTGAAGGTCGCTATAATAGAGATAGGGATCGCCAGAGAAATAATTAAAGTATTAAACAAATTGCCTAAAAATAAATACAAAATGAGCATAGCTAAAATGCCGCCAACAATTGCTGCGCTTTTAACTTCATCTACAGCATCAATGATAAATTCAGACTGATCATAAATAACATCGAGTGTCAGCGTTTCTGGTAAGCTTTTTTTAATTGTTAATAGCTTTTCATTGACTAAATTTGCAACGCTGACAGTATTGGCATCACCCTCTTTGTAAATCGCTAACTCAATGGCTTCGTTATTATTCACTCTAGTGATATCAGTACGTTCTTTTTCACCATCATAAACCTGAGCAATATCTTTTAAGTAAATAGTATAACCATCGACTTGTTTAACTATCATATTGCTCAATTCATCAATAGATGCAAATTGATTTACAGTGCGAACTAAATACTCTTGCTGACCATCATAAACACGTCCTGCCGACATATTAATATTTTCACTTTGAATACCTTGTACAATATCCTGTGCTGATATACCTCTTTGAGCGGCCTTTTCTTGATCAAATATCACTTGTATTTCTTGCTGTAAACCACCGCCTAGTTGCACGGCGGCAACACCTGCTATGGTTTCTAATTGACGTTTTATTTCTTGTTCTGCAAAAGTACGGTTTTGTTTTAACGCTTTAAAATCTTTATTGGTCGTTGATATGCCCAAGCGAATTATGGGGTCTAGTGCGGGGTTAAATCTCAAGATAATTGGTTTTTTAACATCTTTAGGTAATGACAGCGTATCAAGCTTTTCTCTCACATTTTGAGTAGCAAAGTTCATAGCTATACCCCAATCAAATTCAACAATCACATCCGATTGGCCTGCTTTTGAAATTGAATGAACTTTACGGATCCCTTTTACGACACCTACAGCTTCTTCTATTGGTTTACTAAGTAATTGTTCAATTTCTGCTGGCGCAGCACCTGGATTAACCGTACGAATAGTTAAAGTGGGATAAGATAAATCAGGTAAAAGTGACACTGATAATCGCGAAAAGCCAACCATACCAAATAACATAATGGCAAGTGTAAACATGCAAACTGTAACGGGACGTTTAACAACCGTACTGACAATACTCATAAACTCAGACTCTTAATTCAGATATTATTTTTATTATGCTGTGTAGTGTTGTGTGCTAATCAGCAATTTCTTGAGATGTATGTTCTGATTTATTTATCACAGTTACTAAACTGTCTTTTTTAAGACTTTGCTGGCCAACAATCACAATTTGAGTATTTGTTGCTAACGGCGTAAGAATTTCAACTACCCCCCCCTCTTCATAACCAGTTTCTACCACTATCTTTTTTGCTTTATTATCTTCAATAACAAATAGGCTTGTTTCACTGTCTGTGATGAGTAAAGCTTTTAAAGGCACTACAGCAACATTTTTATGCTCATCTAAAGTGAGCGCTACTTTTGCAAACATGCCTGGCTTTAACATGCCTGTATTGTTATCAACCTGCAGTGTGACTTTAAATGTACCTGAATTTGTATCTATAATCGGCGAAATTAATGATATTTCAGCAGAAATGCTTTTATCACCATTAGCTGGGAAATTTAAACTGGCTTTTTGCCCTAAATGAACAGCATTCATTTGTGCTTCAGGTAAATAAACAACACCTTGTAAAGTATTTAAAGCAACAATATGGAACATTTCTGAATCTGCACTTGATGTCATGTTTCCAGCTTTAACACTACGCGAAGCTATCACACCCGAAATTGGAGCACGGACTTTACTATCTCGCACTTTAATAGCTGTAATTTTTTGTTGGTTGTGGCGTGACTTCACTAAAAACTCAAGCTTTTCTAAATCCTTAGCTGAAATTAACTGTTTACCTTTATTTGGCTTACTGCGATTATATTCTGCAGTTGCTGATTCTAAGTCTATGCTCGCCTTTTCAAATTCTAACTGATAGCTTTCATCATCAATTTCAGCCAGTATTTGACCCTGCTTAACCAACATGCCTTCTTCTACCAATACACTTTTAATCATACCCGTGACTTTATTTGTCACTTTACTTTCAGATTTAGCTTCGAGTACTGCCGTGGTTTTATAGGTATTTTTAATATCTTGTTGTTCTAACGTAATCGTTTCAACAGGAACTTTATAAATCACTTCTTCTTCTTTTTCATCTGCCTGAGGCTCAGAACATCCAGATAAAAAATATGCACTGATTAAAACTGATATTAAAAAAGTGCGGGCTAGTAAGCGGTTCATATTATTCCATGTATTATTTTTTAAGTCATAAGAACATATGGTAACTTAATAAATATCCATTGAAAATGAATTGTAAACTTAATATGTAACAAATAAATAACAATGTAATTTTGAATACAATTGGTATAAGCTTGAGATAGACTAAGGAATAACACACATGCCTTCCGTGACATGTTAAGGTATGTTAAACCTCATTTTTATATAAATATCATGACACTTACACTGATCTTAGTTGGCTTATGTTACATGGCTTTGTTATTTTGGCTTGCAAGCTGGGGTGACAAAAAAACAGTTTTAGCTAAAAAAATCAGCCACCACCCTTTTGTATATTCACTTGCATTAGGCATTTATTGTACGTCGTGGACATATTACGGTGCAGTTGGCACCGCAACTAATTCTGGTTGGAGTTTTTTACCTATATTATTAGGTCCCGCTTTATTATTTATGTTTGGCCACAGGTTTTTACATAAATTAGTACTCGTCAGTAAAAAGCAAAATATTACTACTATAGCCGACTTTATATCAGCCCGTTATGGTAAACGTCAGCTTACAGCAATTTTAGTCACTTTGATCGCTCTTTTAGCGACTATTCCATATATTGCTTTGCAGTTAAAAGCCCTTAGTTCTAGTTTTTTATTAGTACAAAATAATAGCCAAGTATCAGGTACTTTCCTCGCACTGGCAGGTACGATTATGATGGCATTATTTGCCATATTTTTTGGTACCCGTAAAGTTGATGTAACTGAATACCGTTCTGGTTTAATGCTCGCTATTGCCTTTGAATCTCTCATTAAATTATTAGCACTATTAGCTGTAGCCGGCTTAGCCATTTATGTATTTTTAAATTACCAACCGGGTATGTTTGAAGTGTTTACCCAGCAAAGTGCTTTTAGTGAGTGGCAAGTTGATAATGTATTGAGTTTTAACTTTGTAGGTCAAGCGTTAATGGCTGCAGCTGCCATTATATGTTTACCTAGGCAATTTCATGTCACTGTTGTTGATAACCAAGACTTAAATCATTTAAAAACTGCTCGCTGGGCATTTCCACTTTATTTGTTATTAACTGCTGCTGTTATTATTCCCATTGCTACAGCTGCATTTCATCCTGAAATTGGCGCTCATTTTGCGCCAGATAGTTTTGTATTGGCTTTCCCACTATCAGAAAACAACGCCATTTTAACAACCTTTGTTTTTATCGGCGGCTTATCTGCGGGTACAGCTATGATCATTGTTGCCACTTTAACCTTAAGTACCATGATCTCTAATGATGTTGTTTTACCATTATTACTTAAACGTAAATTTAAACGCAACCTGATCACCACTAGCTACAAACGACAAATATTATTAGTTAGGCGCATTACCATCGCCGCTATCTTAGGTTTAGCATATTTATATCGACAGCAATTAGGTAACAATGCAGCACTGGCAAGTATGGGACTGGTTGCCTTTTCATTAGTTACGCAATTATTACCTGCTATTATTGGCGGCTTATATTGGCGAAAAGGCCATGCTTATGGTGTTTATGCGGGTTTAATCTCTGGTTTTCTATTTTGGATGTTATTTTTAATGTATCCGTTACTTGAGGGTGCGTCAGTTAATACCAGTTTTGTGCAGCAAGGTATCATTACTCAAGGTACTTTTATTGCTTTATTTGCCAATATAGGCTGTTATATCACCTTTTCTTTAGGCGCCCATGAGCGCTTAGTTGATAAAATTCAAGCGACTGCTTTTGTAAACCCTAGAGAGCAAACGCCAATAGATAAACGTCAAAATAAAGACATTAAAGCAAGTATCTACGATTTAAAAGTTTTATTGCAAACATTCTTAGGTATTCAAAGAAGCAAACAACTTATCTCTCACTATATGATGAATGCAAATTTAGGCGATGATAGCGAAATTCCCAACTCTGAATTTATAGATTACTGTGAGCGTGCATTAACAGGCGTGCTAGGTGCTTCATCTGCTCAGGCCTTAATTAGTACAGTACTCACTGGTAAACAAATGGCATTTGAAGAGGTGGTTAATTTCTTTGATGAAACCACACAAGCCCTACAGTTTAATCAAAACCTATTATTTACGGCACTGGAGAATCTAAGTCATGGTATTTCTGTAGTTAACAAAGACCTCAAATTAGTCGCCTGGAATAAAGGTTATATGGAGATGTTTGAATACCCTGAAGGATTTCTAGAGGTTGGGCAGCCTATTGAAGAAGTCATTCGTTTTAATGTGAGTAAAGGTGAATGTGGGCCTGGAGAGCTGGAAAGGCAAATCAATAAACGTGTTCAGCATTTAAAAAATGGTACTTCGCATCACTTTATTCGCCGCCGTAAAAATGGCCAAGTTTTTGAAATGACGGGTAACCCGTTACCGGATGGTGGTTTTGTTACTAGTTACTCAGACATTACCAGTCATATTGAAACGCAAAACCTATTAGAGGAAGTTAACATTTCTCTAGAGAATCGCATTGAAGCGCGAACTCAAGAGATCAGCAATATTAATGTGGAATTAGAAGCTGAGATTATTCGAAGAGAACAAACAGAGCAAGCACTTACATCTGCCAAGTTTGAAGCTGAATCTGCCAATGAAAGTAAAACTAAGTTTTTAGCCCTAGCAAGCCATGATATTTTACAACCCCTTAATGCTGCACGTTTGTATTTAGCTTCAATTGAAGAAAAAGAGTTAAGCGAGACTAACCAAAATAGTTTTGAAAAATTAGGCCATAGCCTAGATTCAACCGTGCATTTGATGTCGGCTTTATTAGAAATAGCCAAATTAGACCAAGGTGCGATGACACCAGAAAATAGACATTTTTGTATTAATGATATTTTAAAACCACTTACCAGTGAATATGCTATTTTATGCCAAGAAAAAGGTTTAAAACTGAAAATCCGCCCTTCAAACACCATAGTACAATGTGATACCACTTACTTAAGGCGTATTTTACAAAACTTAGTCTCTAACGCTGTAAAATATACAGATACAGGCAAGGTTTTAGTGGGCTGTAGATATATTGCTACTAAAGACTCTCAACCTAAACATATCCGAATCGAAATTTGGGATACCGGCCCTGGTATTTCACAGTACCAGCAAGATAAAATATTCAGTGATTTTTATCGTATTAATAGTTCCGATAATAAAGGCGTAGGCTTAGGTTTAGGCGTTGTTAAACGTATGGCTGATTTACTAGCGCTAAAGCTAGAAGTTAAATCCATCGAAGGCAAAGGCAGTTGCTTTAGTATCGAGGTACCCCTAGGTCAATCACAGTTAGTACAACAAAAAGCCATTAATAATATTCAATTTGATAGTAAAAAATCATTCAACGTGATTATGGTTGATGATGCCCAAGAAAACCTAGATGCCATGGCCAGTTTACTGAATAAATGGGGCTGTAATCATCAAAGTTTTAATACTGTAGAAACGGCACTCGCTCACGCAAATAACAATACAGCTCCCGATATTATCTTAATGGATTATCAATTGAGTAATGAATGTGATGGTATTTCACTCATTCAAGATTTACGTGATATTTGGCAAAGTAAAATACCCGCAGTACTTATTACAGCAATGCGCGGTGAAGCGCTTAAAGCCGAAACTAAAAGCAAAGATATCCACTATTTAAGCAAACCTATTAAACCTGCAAAGCTAAAAGCTTTACTTAACCATAAAAGGCCAGCTTAATTCAAAAAGCATATAGTTATGATAAAATATTAATAATATTAAATAAGTAGGTATTTAAGTGAAATCATTCAGACTTTTTGTTGCTCAAGTATTAGAAAGTTCCGGAGAACAAATAAATCGGGGCCGCTACCTCGATTTTTGCTTAGTATTACTTATTTTAATTAATGTTATAGCGATCGTGATTGAATCAGTTCAGAGCATAGCCATCGAATATCGCATATATTTTATTTGGATTGAAATCATTTCAGTTGGCATATTCACCATAGAATATTTAGCGAGAATTTGGGCATGTGTTGATAAAGAAAAATATAGAAATAGCGGTGATAGCCATTTTATAATGCGGCTAAAATACATCACCAGCCCTTTAGCTCTGATAGATTTATTGGCTATTTTACCTTCTTATTTAATGCTATTTGTGTCTTTTGATTTACGTTTTTTACGTGTAATACGCTTAATGCGCGTATTTAAACTCACCCGTTATTCACGCGCAATGCAGTTGTTATTACAATCATTTAAAGAAGAAGCCAGCTCACTTGGTGCTGCTTTTTTTATCATGGCAATTGTACTGATCCTCGCCTCATGCGGTATATATTTAATAGAACATGATGTACAGCCAGATAAGTTTGGCTCTATACCTGAATCTATGTGGTGGGCCATGGCCACATTAACAACGGTAGGTTATGGTGATGTTGTACCAATCACGCCATTAGGCCGTTTTTTTGGCGGCCTGATCACGGTATTAAGCATGGGCATGGTTGCAATCCCTACAGGTTTATTAGCTTCTAGTTTTTCTGAACAATTAAGAAAACGTCGCACATTATTTGAAGATACTGTGCATGCTTTTTTAGAAGACGGAAAATTAACAGATGATGAAAAAAACAAACTAGAACGACTGAGATTAGAGCTAGGTTTAGGTAAACAAGAAGCTAAATTAGCAATAAAAAAACAACAAAGTAGTTTATATCAAAAGCACTACTGCCCACATTGTGGTAAAAATACACAAAATTGAGTTTAGTATTTAATTGGTTTTAATATTCAAAATTCGAGCTGATAAATACTGTAATAAATATTGCCTAGCTCAATAATTTCACCGAACGATCATGTGTCATTCCCGAGTTGTTTTATCGGGAATCTCATTAAAAAAAACCAGACTAAAGCCTTAAAACTAAACCTCTTCTAACGCTCGTTAATTACATTCAAAATATTTAATTAAAGCTTGTTAAACTCATCTAACCAGTCTAAAAAAGAATTAGATACTTTTGTAACTGTGCAAACATCACGTTCAAAAAACCAGACAGGTAAATCAGTTTGTTGTGCTTCACAATCAGCTAACTTAAAGCAAAACATATTTCCCTTACAATCTGATGCAAACAAAACATGCCCTTTTGGCATACCTGTTAATTCATATAACTGAGAAAGTGAAGATACATCTTCAAGTGATAAAAAATCTTGTACTTCAGAAATATCAGAGCCTAAATCACAGATTTTAGTTAATACATTAGGCGTATGAACTAAACCATAGGTAGATATTAAATATTTATATGAGTCAGGTAAAAAACCATTTATCTTAGATTCAAGTTCTAAAATATCTTGTTCAGCGATAGGCACCATAGCCTGCTTACTGCCCCAATTTTTTACAAATAGATCTATGTTTTTCATTTAAGGTACTCCAATACTAATAACGTACCGATAGAATTTATCTAAAGGTAAAAATTGTTGGCTAGAATAGGCTACAAAGCCACAAAAACCAGTGGTTTTGTTTTATTAAGTTACGAGATAGAAGCATCATTTTTCATTCCCTCAGTGCTTTATAGGGAATCTCATCATCAGATATAAACCTACAACTAAAAATTAAAACTAGATCTCCGATAAAACACCTCGGAGATGACGTTTTTGAAGTTTATAGTCATTGTAGTTTTTACATTTGTCTAATCCTATTACGATACAGACTAATCGGCAGTTATTCCCGAAGTGTTTTATCGGGAATCACACTTTAAGACGTTTACACCAATCTCAAGATTGACACCTTTCGCCTTTAATCACACCCTAAAGTAAATGGGTTAACCAATTTCCCAGAGGAAAGGTAATATTATCTTCACAAAGTGGTCATTTAGTTCCAGCTGTTCAACCTGAGTTGGTCATTCAAGAGCTAACTTCCTTAATAAAGCGTATAAATTCCAATTAATATTAAATAAATGCAAGTTAGAATGCTTTATTCAATGGTTGGCGGTGACGAAACACACATGACAATGAGCCGACAGAGGCTGTTTCATCAACTAATGAGGCAATAAGCTCCAAATAACTTTATGGCTCAAACTCCTTACCCCAATCCTTACTCAATAACGCAACTACACCCTCACTAGGGACAGGTTTTGAGAATAAAAATCCTTGTAGGTATGAACACCCTAACATTTCTAAAAATTGAACTTGTTCAAAAGTTTCTACACCTTCTGCGACACATTCTTTACCAAGACTATGTGCCATTGCCAATGTTGAATTGATGATGGTTTCATCATTGGTATCTACGCCAATATCTTTAACAAAACTCTGATCTATTTTAAGTACGTCTATTGGGAATTTTTTTAAGTAAGTAAGAGATGAATAACCCGTGCCAAAGTCATCTAAATAGATTTTACAGCCAAAATACTTTAGTTGCTGCATGCACTCTAACGCTTTATCAGAGTCATGCATTAGTACTGTTTCAGTAATTTCAAATACAAGATGTTTAGGCTTAATGTCATATTCATTAATTAAAGATGAAATACAGCTAAATAATTGCGGGTTTTCAAAGTCTTTTGCTGATAAATTAACTGATAAATAACACTCAGGTAAAACGGTTAACCAATCAGATAAATCTTTCAATGCTCTTTGAAGTGTTGCTAGTGTTATTTTTTTAATTAAACCAGTGCTCTCAGCTGCTGGTATAAATTCACTAGGAGAAACCATACGGCCATTATCTGGCCATCTTAACAACACTTCAAAACCTAATGTTTTTTGTGTGATAACACATATAATTGGCTGATAATAATTAATGAACTTATCGTCTTCAAATGCTAATTTAAGGTCACTTTCTAACTGTAATTTTCTTTGAATCTTATGATTCATTTCTTGGCGGAAAAACTGATAACTATCACTACTATGTTTTTTAGCATGAAACATGGCGATATCAGCAGCTTTTAACAAGTCATTTGTTTCATCAGCATCTTCTGGAAACATTGCTATGCCCATACTTGAACCGACACTCACTTTTTGCAATCCCAATTTTACAGGCTTTGAAATATCTTGTGCTAGCTTATTACAGACAGTTAAGACTTCATCAACGAGATCGATATCTTCTAGTAAGATAACAAACTCGTCACCACCTAATCTGGCCACCGTATCTTGCTCTCTGAGTGCTAGTTTTAATCGATTTGCAATTTCAACCAATAATTCATCGCCATAATCATGACCTAAAGAATCGTTCACTTGCTTAAACCTATCCAAATCAATAAAGATTAAAGCCAGTGTATTTTCATGACGGCGCGCCAATTCTGTTGCATGGCTTATACGATCTAAAAGCAAAGAACGATTTGGTAATTTAGTTAGTGAGTCATAGTTTGCTAATACGCGTAATTCATTTTCAGCTTCTTTTTGTTCGCTTATATCTGTAATAACAACGATGTAGTTTTCTATTGAATTATTTTGATTAGTTTCATCAGCAATCGCAGTGATCTTTATAATAACCGGATGTTTTACTTTATCTGGCGTTATGATTATTTCGTCAAATTGAAAGTGTTCTGAAGGTTTGAGTTTAGACAATATTCTTAAATAATTGAGACGGGTATTTTTACTTAAACCTAAATCTAACTTGCGACTTGATACGATGTTTTTTGAAAGATTAAAATCATCTCTTACAGCTTGATTGGTCGCACGAACACGAAATTTTTTATCTAAAATAAAAACCCAGTCGCGAGTATGCTCAAATGCAGCACCAAATAAACGCGCGCTTTCTTCAAACACTAATTCACGTGTAATGTTGGTATAAGTACCAGATACATTAATAGGCTGACCATTATCCCAAACCATTACTTTGCCTAAGTCTTTATACCAACGCCAATGACCTGCAATATGACGTATTCTATAAGTACATTCAAAAGCACCTTTGTTAGTAGATAAAAACTCAAGCCATTCGATTCTAAATTTAGCCCGATCTTCTGGGTGAATCTTTTTTAAATAATCATCTAAACTAATTTTTTCATTTTCATAACCCAGATCTGTAATAAGCCTTGGCTGATAAATTAATGCTGAATCTGTATGCCAATCCCACACGCCAGAATGACTTGCTTGTAATGCCAACTTTAATCTTGCTTCACTTTGTTGTGTTTCTTTATGGGCTATCAATAGCTTACGTTGCATTTTATTACGTCGAGATAGCCAAACAAATATCACACTAAAAATTATAAATGCATAAGTGATTAACGCATAAGGCGAACGCCATGGTGCATAGGCCACATTTATTTTTAATGTGGCTGGTTTTGTATAAATACCTGTTAACGGATCTTTTGCACGAACGGATAGCGTGTATTTACCGGCATTTAATTTAGGAAACATCACTCGGTTAGTATTTCTGGTTGTGACTTTTTTACCATCAGATAATTGATATTCAAACTTAATACGATCTTGATATTTAAAGGCCATAGCAGAAAATGCGATATCTAAGCCAATATCATCATGATTTAATGCAATTTCATTTACTTGCGCTGTTGCTGGAATATCTAATTTACGAGACATCAATTGTACTGAAGTAATATTCACTTGCTCTATTAATGCTTGTTTTGGTCGATTATCAGAAGGTGTAAAAACAGTTATCCCTTTAACCGAACCATAAGCAATTCGGCCATTGCTTAATTTAGTTCCTGTACTCCCATTGAACTCATTCACTTCAAGTCCATCTTCCACTGTATATTGTTGAAAATGCAAATTATCAGGGTCTAATCGCCAAATTCCTTTATGACTACTCATCCAAATAATACCGATATCATCAACAAACATATCGTAAAGTAACGAGCCTATAAATTTACGATCAATACGATGTACTTCTTTAAAGGTTTTTACATCTAAGCCAATCAAACCTAGTGTATTAAATGACAGCCATAAAACACCATTTTTATCTACAGCATAAGAATTAATATTAATATCAGCGGTATCTTTTTTGTGTAATTGATAAATGACTTCTAAAGATTCATTTATAATATCATAACGATATAAAGTGCCAGAAGCATAAAATAGTGGAAAATTAGGTTTATCCGCAAGCGGCTCTAAAAACCCTATCGCCAAAAAGGGATCTATTGACTCAAAACCTTTATTTAAAGGGGTAATCGATAACGTATTGAGATTGTATTTAAACATGCCATGATCAGGGTGGATACCATATAGCTCACCCTCTGAATTGGCATAAATACCATAAACCCTGTCTACAAGGTATTTTTCAAACTCTTTGCTGGTTGTTTTTGCTGGGGTAATTTCTTTTGAAACAGTATCAAACTTGAACAAACCGCGACTTGTTTGCAGCCATAGATCATTTTTATAAGGTAGTAATTTAAAAATACTAAATTTTTTATTATATTCATCAATAATATAATCTTTTAAGTAGCCTTCGGTTTGATAGCTTTCTACATCTAATTGGGTCAAACCATTTGCTGTACCTAACCAAAGTTTCTTTTTAAACTCTACAATATCCCATACATTATGATGCGTTAACCCTTGCCCCTTTACATTATCAGGATGATAATTAAAGAAGAAATAATCTACGTTTGGCACAAAAAAAGCGCCATCCGTTTTTGTTGCCAACCACATTGAGCCATGCTGATCTTCAATCATATCAATAATACTGACATCTGATTGTGTATATTCGCTATCAGCTAAGCTATTATTTTTTACTAAATGATTATCTTCTGGGTAATATTCAAATACACCTTTATCCGTTGCGAGTTTCAACTTATTTTGTTTTTGATATATCTTCCATATATTTAAATCGGCTATGTAAGTTGTAGATTTAAATGATACTTGCGGCTCTTCAAATAATGATTGCGCATTGCTTATATCTACTTGATAAAGGCCCTTAACAGCACCCACCCAAAGTGTATTTTGATCTTTTAAAGCAAACGATTTTACATTATTTTGATCTATATGGATTTCAGTACTCTGAAGGTGATTTAGAACGCGCGTTCGACCAGATGCAATTTCATAAATATACGCGCCCTCGGTAGTACCAATATAAATAAAACCTTGGTGATAAAATAATTGGCGGACCGCACTTTGAATTGTGGCATTTGGAATGTTGAATACAGGCTCTATTTTTCCAGTATGCATGTTTAATTTAGCTAAATCTCGCCCCCTACCTAACCAAATAGTGCCTGAATGACCTGAGTCTAATACACTAAAAACAGCTTTATACGATACTTCATTTTCGTTGGTTGGCGCTTTTACAAACTGTTTAAATTCAGCTGTATCAGGGTCATATCTAAAAACACCGACCAATAATGATGTAATCCAAATATAACCTTGGTTATCTTGATAAATCACATCAATAATGGCATCGGCTAAAACATTATCAGGCCCTAAAACGGCTTCAACTTGATAGCCATCATATTTATTTAAGCCACCTTGGGTTGCTAACCAAAGGTAACCCTTTTTATCAACTATCAAGTTACTTACATAGCTTTGGGCTAACCCTTCATTAGGGGAAAGGCGCACAACTTTAGCTTGAACAGTTTGACAAACAAAGCTTAAAACTATAAAAAATATAAAATTTAGAAATGTTCTATAAAACAAATTATATACTCATTAAAATAACAGCAGATTGAATATAGACTTAATGAGTCTTTATTGTAACCAATTAGAAACAAAATCTACAAATTAAAATAACAATTAGTATGGGGAAAAAATAAGCTAATTATTAAGAAAATAACGCATTGCTGAAATCTTTCGCCCTTGATTTAAATAGTTATTAAGCATTATAGCTAAAGGTTCGGGCAGTGTTTGATATAAATTAAATCCAGTTGATAAGTACAAACCGGTTAAATGAGTATAAGGAAAAGTGGTGATATCACGATATTCAGTATTTTTATAAGAACTAATTAGATGACGAATAAGAGATTTGGCAATGCCTTTTTGGCGCATTTTATCCGTGACAAATAAAGTACAAAGGAATAGATGCCCTGATATATTTTGTACTCTACAAGCAGCTATAATATCGCTATTGTGGCGTACGACCCATACATCATCTTGTTTATTTGCTCTGCCTTTAACACGATTTAAGTCGTAAAACTTATTGATGATGGGTGTTTTAATTTTATCTAATAGTGATATTTCAAAATTTTGCTGCATAAAAAACTACATTACAGCTAAGTATTGTTCAAACTGTTGTTTTAAATAATCTTGCTCTGAACTTGGGCGGGCTAAAATATTGCCATAAACAACATCTCGGCTAGTTTTACCTTTTTTTATTTGATAGGCCCAATAAGATGCTTCATAATCTAGTTGGATTTGATATTTTTCATTTCTAGGTAATAAGCAAAGGTTATAGTTCATTGAATGATATTTTAACTTTGAAATTTGCCTCAGTATAAATGATTTCGTTTTAAAAACCTAACGGTGTATCTATCACAATGAATTTAAAATTTTGGCTGTTCTTAAGTGCTTTTATATTAAGTACTTTAAGTACTAAAGTAGATGCTGCTAAGGAAGTCGTTTTCAATTTACCGATTAAAAATAGCCAATCTCAATATGTTATTGAGCTTATGACGCTTGCCTACAAATCTTTAGGCTACGACTTAGTATTAAAAGAGCATCCATATGACACTGTATTACAGGCCGCAAATCAAGGTGTATTTGATGGTCAATTAGGACGAATTGCTGATATTAGTAAAAATTACCCTGATCTTATAAAAGTCCCTTTTGCATTATTTGATTTTAAATTATTGCTGATCCATGAAAAGAAAACCTGTGACCCATGTGATATTTCTCATTTTTCTTCTATAAGTTATAGATCTGGGTTTCCTGTTGCACATAAATTTTTGAACAAAGTGCAATATTTAGGAGAGCGTATACCGGTTCAAAATATTAAAACGCAATTATCTCTTTTAGCACAGAAGAAAGTAGATGCAGTTTTATTATTAAATTTTCAGCTTTCTCATGATTTCCCCCACTTTGAAAGCGCTAACTATCAAACTCAAGAAGTGAGTTTTCTTAATTCCTATCATTTCTTACATGCAAAAAATAAAGACTTAATAGCGCCTCTAACCAAAAAGTTATTAGCATTAAAAGAAAGTGGTGTGATTCAAAAGTTAAAAGATAAACATGGCATTAAGAGCTATCGCTTTTAAAAATCAAAGCCATTTTGTTCACTGTGTTGCACTTCTTCATTCCTTTTACTCGCGGCGAGTTTTTGCTGATGACGTTTTTTCCTTTGCTGGCATAACATTAGTACTTTCTTTTTCTCTGCAGTGCTCATTTTAAGCCAGTGAAACCGCTCATCTCTACTGCGATAGCACCCTAAACAAAAACCTCTAGAATTGGATTCACATACATCAATACAGGGACTCGGAATTTCAAATATTTCAATTTGTTGCATATATCCCTCCCTTTATTAATAAATATGTCCAAACAAGGTTAATCAGTTTATACGACGCCACTCAATAAAGGTGTGAGGTATATTAATACCAGTTCCAGTAAGTTAGTGCTCAAATATAAATTAGGATAAATATTCAAGAGCAAGGCGCTTGATTGAGTAATAGCTCGCTATTGGGATTGAAAGCAACGCAGCTATTGGATATTTAGACCATTTAGATTGAGCATATATTTATTGGAGCTGGTATAAGTATAGCCCGAATTTTAGGCACAAAAAAACCGCTTAAGCGGCTTTTTTAATGTTTATTTTCAGCTATTAAAGCTGTTTTAACTGTTTTTCTAAAGGTTTGGCATAAATACCTAAAACAATCTCTTTTAATTCATCTGGCACTTGCGCCATGCGTTGTTCAAACTGTTTTTTATCTGGCTCACTGACATCTGAAACATTATGATTTGCAGCTATATAGTTACCGGGGTGCAAATAAAATGATGATAGAATTTGCTGATCAATAGTTTGAGCTAGCTCTTCTGGAGATTCACAACCTGAAACAATTGGCTGACCAAATGCCAAGTGAACATGACCTTTATTTGATCTAAAACCTTCCATAATGCTATCCATATCTTCACCATCTTGCTTTTGATAATCACCAAATTTATCTTTATGGTAACGCTCATTCGCTTTAGCAATATCACATGGCTCAAATTGATAAGAAATAGAAACAGGCACAATATTAAGTTTCTGAACATACTCTTCAAAGCTTAACTTTTGCTTTCTACCTTGAAGCTGAATCATTTTAAGCAATGCAGGATCTGTATAGTCATTACCGTCTTTTGCTCGCCCTTCTTTTTGCGCTATCCATACTGAATTTCCCGTATCGATAGAATCAAAAATATATGCTGAAAGCTGACTTAGCGCTTTAAACATTTCTTTTGGTGCTTTGATTGAGCGTTTTACGATAAAGCTTTTATTTAAACGCATTAGCTCAGTGATATAAGGCACTTGTAATAAATTATCGCCAATCGCAATACGAACTGTACTCATATCATGAGAAAACATACCCCAGTTAACTAAAGCGGGATCTAAAGCAATATCTCTGTGATTAGATATGAATAAATATGACTTTGTTTTATCTAATTTATCGAGCCCAGAAAAAGTCACTTGTGATGTGGTTTTTTTTATCACTAAGCTTAAATATCTGGAAACCTCGTCTTGCAACTTTTCAACAGTATTTAGTTTTAGCCATTTTTTAGCTAATTGCCTTTTCAGTAAAGGTTTGGTGATAAACGATAAAGGTGATAACCACTTGGGAATATTATGTTTTGCTATTAAGTTAATAAAATCATCATCATTGATCAAGCGCTGTAATGATGCAGGCACTTCACTATCTTTATAGGGACGAATGTCTGCAAATTTATCTTCTTTTTGACTCACGTGGATTTGACTCTATACATTAATAAAACAAAATGAACCATAGTCTACCTTGACTACTCTCACTAAGCCAAGGTAAACATGTCGTACCAGTGTAAAAACAGCGGGATTTATATACAATTAAAAATTATACTAATGCCAACATATGATTATCCCACTTAATGCCTGAAACTGTTTGCTGTTTTATAGGCTTTTGACTCAAAGCTGCAATACGTTTTATCACTCCCTTACCATTGGACAACATAAAACCATCATCTGCTAATGCAACACCAGCACAATCTCTATTGTTATATAAACCAATGAATTTATCTGTATTTAAATCCCAGTAAGAAACTAAATCACCTCTAGGTGCACTGACTGCCGCTATATTCAAAGCGCTATCTATGCAAACACTGGCTGTATATTGCTGCATTTTCCGCCACGTTTTTTGGTCAACATCACATGCCTTTAACGCCGAATTACCTTGTTGGGTAAAAATAAGCGGTACCCTTTGATTTTTAGCACCTTGGTACTGCATACCAATTACCACTTTGTCTTGTGCACTCACAGCCAAGTGGCGAATACTCAGTTGATTATCGGGGGCATGAAACTGATTTATGATCTTGCCAGTTTGGGTATTTAAATAGGCCAAATTTGGTTTCATGGTATCCAAATTCAGCTTTTTTCTAGGTGTATTCGGATGAGTACCAATACCACCATTAGCTATCACCAAAGTAATGCCATCACTTAAAAAGGCACATTGGTGTGGACCGATACCTGCGGAATCATACTCAGCTACGATATCAAATGTTGTAACATCTCTGACTACAATTTTTCCTTGTTGATTTTCATAGTCATTTTCTGGCGTAAATAGCCATTTTCCATCAGATGAAAACACGCCATGACCATAAAAATGTCGCCCTTCTTGAGATTTTATCGTTTGCCTTAAAGTGCCATCAGATAAATCAATATCAAAAATCATATTGCCGGGCCTGCGTGCAAAGGCAAACACGCGATCTTTATCCTTTGGTACTTGGGCTAAATCATGACCTCGATATGGGATCTCAACTTTTGATACGATATTGCCATTTTCGTCTAACTTAGCGACAAAGTGTTTATTATTTGATGTATTAAAAGCACTGGCATAATGCTTAGTATTTAAAGTGTCGCATGCAGGTAAGGTCGCTATGCCAGCAAAAGCTAGCATAGACTTACAAAAACCTCTGCGATTAATATTAATCGCCGTCATTTGAATTAAAACCTGGGTTAAAACCTGTTACTTGCACAAAGTCACTGGCCATAATTGTACGAAGGGCTGTAATTTTTGTTGCTATCTCAATTAACTGAGCACGAGTCTCTTGTGTAGTAATAGCTTGCTCTAATGACACACTTAAACCATCAATAGCTGTATAAACGTCAAAAAATGCACTTTTTATTGTGGTATCCAAAGTTTCATTTTCATTGATTTCAACTAAGTAATCATCAAAACCATAATCATTTGCACCTAAATAAACTAACTCTAACGCCTTTATATTTTCTTTAATATTGTCAAATGAAGTTTCGCTGCGGTACTGCTCAGCATAGTCAACTTTACCAGGTAAAGCTGTGTCTAAGGCTTTATTGATTTTGTTATCAACTATCACTTCCATTAATTCAAACCAGTTAGTAAGTTGTTTTTCTAAAATTGCTTGCTCTGGTGTGCCTGCACAATCTGAACAACTAAAATCACCTGTACCATTGATATACTCATCACGACTAGTTTGTAACCACTTATCATTAATTGTCGATGTGATAGTTTTAACATTTGCTGCAATAGACATAACAGCTTCACAACGCTTCGCTTTATCATCTGCTACCAACAAACCGTTAACTTCTAACTCAGGATATAATAAATATTCTAAAGCCGGAATGCCCTGTGCACCATCTTGTGTTAGTGCCACCACTTCTTCATTTAGTGGTTCAGCTGCTAATAAAGTTGCCACCCCCCTTGAAATAGCAGCATTTGTATCTGGCCAAATTTGTAATCGATAATTAAAAAAGCTTTCGGTTACAGGCCCTAGTTTAATTGGTTTACTATGCTGCCAAGACAAACTTAACGTAGACCAACTTGATTGTAATTTTTTAAGCTCAGTCTCAGTCGCTGTTAAATTAGAACAAAAATCAATGCTCGCCATTTCAAAATCATCAGCTTTATTAACTAAATCACTATACGCTGGCAAAATATAATTATCGGCTAATGACGTTAATACTGCAGTCATCGCTTCATCTTGTGTTTTTTTGATAGGCGTAGTTGTACCGCCTGATCCGCCACCAGCATTGCCAGTTTCACCTGAATCTACCTTTTTAGAAGACCCTGAACCACCACATGCAGTTAATGCAAAACTAATGGCTAAAATTAATGCTAAATTTTTCACTTTATTATCCTTAAATTTGTTTTAAGAAAAAGATAACCGCGTCTCTTTGCGATTTATCTAATTTTATAAATGCTTGTTGTGATGACTTTGCTTCACCGCCATGCCATAAAATGGCTTCTTCTAATGTTCTGGCTCTACCGTCATGTAAAAAAGCTTGATAACCTTGGATATGTTTTTGCAAACCTAAACCCCATAATGGTGCTGTTCGCCACTCTGAACCTGTAGCTTTAAATTCAGCTTTACCATCAGATAATCCTTCACCCATATCGTGTAAAGCAAGATCGGTATAAGGCCAAATTTTTTGTCCTGCCAACTCTTTTACTGGGTAGCTTTCATCAGTTTTAAAACTCGGCTGATGACATGAATGACAGTTCAATTGATAAAAAATTTCACGTCCTAATTGGGCTTGTTTACTTTTAAGTGAACGAGTTGGTTGAACTGCAACATGTTGACCCATGTAAACAGTTAAATCGTGCAGTTTCTCAGGGATCTCCTGCTGCTTGTCATGTCCGCCAAGTAAAGACCTTTGACGACAGCCTATTTGTATATGCGAACAGGTATCAGACTGAAAAAATGGATTTGTAATTCCAATATCATTTACAAACGCACCTGCCGTTTGTTGCGCTAAACTGGGGTGCAATGCTTTAAAACCAAAACGCCCTACAGCCACTTTTTGAGTTAATACATCAGGCACTAAATTGTACTTAGCACTAATTCCATCATTATTAGAATCGGCAATATCTTCAAGGGCAAGTAAGTCCTCTTCTTTTATCGCATCAAGCAAACCCATGCCGTAAATAGCAGGTGCATAACGCGGTGATAAAACAGTGCTTTCTTCTAGCTTTCCATAATTTAAATTAACTAATTCATAGCTAGGCTTACGTAATTGATAAGATGAGCCGTCAGCGTAAGTGCCATTAATAAATTCATACTTGAGTTTTATTTCAGCTTCAGGCTCTATCACTGTTGAAAGCGCTTTATGAGACAAACGAATTGCAAATGGCTGTAATTGGCCACCATAATTTTCATCTACTTTTGCACCGTCGATTTTAGCACCTAAACGGATCAGTAAAGCCATAGGTTTTGAAACACCTTCAACAGGTTCACGACCTCGACCTCCCCTTGCATGACATGCCTTGCAAGAGCGCGCATTGAATAATGGACCTAAACCATCTCTATCTTCAGTTACAGCAGGCGCTGCTATCCAAGGATCTCTAAAAAAAGAAAATCCATCCCAAAAATCTAATTCATCATCTAAAGATAAATTTCCTGATGGATGAATAAATGTTCTGGTATTGACTCTTTTTAAAGTTGCCTCACCTGCGGGTTTAAACTCACTAATATCAAACTTAGGTGCATATGTTTTATCTACAGGCTGACATGCAGATAAAACACACAATAAACTTAGTAAAAATAATACTCTCATTAAAGCGACTCTAAAAATGCTAACAACTGACTACGTTCATTTTTAGATAAAGCAACAAAGTTTTGTTTAGCCGTTTTAGCTTCACCATCGTGCCAAAGAATTGCTTCACTGATAGTACGCGCGCGTCCATCATGCAAAAAAGTCGCATTTGGATTAACAGTTTGTACTAAACCTAAACCCCAAAGTGCAGGCGTTTTCCATTCAGTCCCTGTTGCATTTCCTTCTGGACGATCATCTGCTAAACCATCACACTTTTGCACCCAATAACATTGTTCTCCTGAGATACACGCATTGCCTTCATTATCTTCACGTGTAATTTCAGCACATTGACCACCCATATCATGTAATAATAAATCTGTGTATGGATAAATTACTTGTTCGCTTAGTGCTGCAATTGGTGTTGATGACTCTGCTATATCTAATAAACCGGCATCACCGAGTAAACTCCCCTGCGCCTCGCCTGTTTTATGTCGTGGTACATGACAAGAAGCACATTTGTTCTCATGAAACAAAGTACGTCCTGCTAATACATCAGCACCCCAAGTATTGGTTTGTTTATTGAAACCTCTACGCTCAGGCACAGCTAATAAACGGTTATAAAATTCGACCTGCGCTAAAGATAATTTACTTAAATCTAAATTACCTGCTTCATTATCTTGCTCTTGTTTTGCTTTATTAATGCAAGCAGCTTGTAAATCTGTGCAAGGTTCTTCTTGAGCAACAAAGTTAGTTATGCCCATATCGCCACGATATGCACCTGATATTTGTTGTAATACAGATGCAGTTACCGCTTTATAACCAAAGCGCGCTAATTTGTTTTCATTTGAGATTGGCTCTTCAACATAGACTGCTCTACCAGAGATTCCATCATTATCAACATCGTCTTCGTCTGCATAAGCAGTAATATATTCTTGTGGAATAGCACCTAATAAACCTGAACCAAATACCGCAGGTGACACTCTTGGTGAGAACCTCACAGCATCATTAAAGTCACCATAAGACAGATCTTTTACTTTATAAATTGGCTTTCTGAGTTGATAGCTTTCACCATCATCAAATTGACCATTAATAATTTCGTACTCTACAAATGCATAGGCTTCACCATAAGCTAAACCTTCGTCTAATGCGCCATTGTGTTTTGGCAATGCACCTTTATCATGCCCTTCAACTGTGCCAAATGTTTGAATTTGATCTCCGTATATAACATCAGGTACTCCTTTATCATCACTCACTCTTAAAAACATGCTTGTCATAGCCATTTTTGTATTTGCAGGTACTTCTCCACGACCGTCCTTAATATGACAGCCTTGGCAAGTAGCGTTATTAAATAAAGGACCTTGCCCTTTATGTATGCCTCTAAATAAATGATCCCCAGTTTTAAATACACCATCGAGCTCAAAATCACTTCGGATCAAAGGTGCTGATTGGCTAAATGCATCTTCATTAAATACATTTGTACTGGCTTCTCCGCCACTTAAATGCTCGTTTTCATCAGGTGTTTGCGCAGAGATTGTTGGCAAACCATCTTTTGGCTGACCAGGAAAAATGACATTACCACCGCCAGTATTTCCACCTGAATTACCATCTGTATTACCATTTGAATTGTTAGAAGAGTCAGAACCACCGCCACATGCAGATATCAAAACACTTGAAGATATAAGAAGTGCTAAAATTTGCTTTTTCATTTTACGCCCATAGAATCAAAAGCTAATAAACAAAAAAACCCACTCAATAGTGGGTTTTTAACTAATACAAAAAACTAACCACCAAATTCGTCAGTATCTTGTTTTAAATCACTTGTTGTTACTTCAAGTGCAGTGATCGCTTCATTGATCACATCTGTTTGCGCTTTTAGCGCTTCTATCGTTTCAGTTACTGCAGGTTTAAAATCAGCTAACTGAATCTGTAAATCAAATGACGTACCCATTTTAGCATTAGTATCAATAACTGACGCTTTTGCCATCGTTAGTTCAAGTGCTGCACGTAATTTATTAGCAAGTTCTGGATGACCTTCTACTACCAATAAGTCATAAATACTTGCACCTTGCAATACTTCACCGGTATCACGCGTATACTGACCAGAAAATGCATTTTGAATGCCTTTTGCATTTAGGAAAATATCACGGTGAGTATTATCAGAAAAACATGAATGCTCATCTTCTTGTGAGTCTGTACGAAGTGCAATACTCATACGCTCACCTGCTAATTCACCGTAACTTAAACGACCCATGCCTTCTAAGATTTTTGCTAATGATACTTTTGAGTTATCTGTATTCGTGAAATTATTGTAATGAAAACCAGAACCAGGTGCCCAAGTATTAGCTACCGCTTGTAAATCATCAATTAATAGTTCAGCTGCTGCGATTAGGAACTGGCCACGACGAATACATTGCTCATTATCAGCACCAGTTTCACCTGATGTACAAGTCCCGACTTTACCTTCAAAATCATTTGCTACAGTGTAGTAATCTGATGCTTTACGATAGCCTGCAGAGTAATCACGATTAGCAGTGTATGTGCCATCTTCATTTAAATCCTGACCCCATAATAAAAACTCAATAGCATGGTAGCCAGACGTTACATTCGCTTCATCTTGTGCATCATTAACACCACCAAACGCAGCTTGTAATACAGCTTTATTGATTACAGGATAAGTTACGCTATCAGCAATAATATTTCCGCCTACAGGTAAAGATGATACGCTTTCAGGATTTTGTAAGTTATCCATATCTATAGTGTAATCAATAAATGCTTCGGCTAATGGCCAAGCATTGATTGCACCTTCAGGACCCGCTTCAGGCTCTAAAACCCAGTTACCTTGTGCATCTTTTGTTAAATTATCAATTGGTCCTTCACGGAAACGGTAAACTTCAGACTGACCATAGGATTCACGCGAATCAAGCCACGCCTCTTTAGCTCTTGTGAAATTCTCATCTGTTGGTGCTGCAACAAAAACTTCTAATTGTTCTTTTAATGCTTTAGCAGCAATTAAAGAGTCACTATAAACAGCATATGCATGTTGTGCATTTGTATTTACAACATCAGAAGTTGTAACAAAAACGCTTACGCCATTTGTACCATCAACACCACTCGTACCGTTAGCACCGTCAACACCATTAGTGCCATTCTTACCATCGTCACCGCCACAACCAGCTAAAATAGCCGCGCATACTACTGATAATGCAAAACTCTTAGAAAATTTCATTACGTTCCCTTAAACTGTAAATGATAATTAATATTATTTGCGAGCATTCTATATACATACAGTAATAATATCAATAACGATAATTACTTTCATTTACATTTATTGACGTAGTTCATGCTAATTGAGGTGCGCTTAAACAGTTATCTGTTACATTGAAAGGTTGGGTGACATATACTCATATAAGGGTGATGCGTTTATTTAAAGGTTAAACCCACAGAGATATTATTAAAAGCTTATGTAAATTACACCTTAAATAATTTAATAACATTTGATTTTAAAAGGTTATATCTTAAAGCCTAAACCAGCCTTTAAGATATAAAAATATCTCATTACTAATTACTTTTTAAACCTTAAAACGACTAGCCTAATTAACAGGGCTATCAGTAATATAGCAAATGCTTGCATTAGCCAATGTGGTAAGACATGGTTTTCTTCACCTAGCATAGGCGCCACTTCAATGCCGTATGTCTCAACTAAAAAGTCAGTCAATAAACCAAATATAATCGCAATGCCTATTACACCAGTTAGATACGCAGCGACTGCACGTTTACCTAACTCATTGATCACCACACCTAAAGTTGCAATATTAGTAGCAGGGCCTGCAAGCATAAAAACTAAAACAGCACCGGGCGATACCCCTGAGAGTAATAACCCTGCAGCTATTGGCGTTGAAGCAGTAGCACAGATATACATAGGAATGCTGATCAAAACCACGACTACCATAGCTAAAATGCCAGTTCCCCATTGCGTAAAGAAGTCGTTAGGTACAAAACTTTGAATCAGAGCAGCAAAAAATAAGCCTATTAATAACCATTTGGCGGTATCTTGTAATAACTTTGTACAGCTAAAATGAAGCGCTTCAAAAATCCGACTACTAGGTTCACCAATTGAACCCTCATGATTATGAGGTGTTTGATGTTTATTTTCAGAGCAACAAGCTACTTTTACAGGTTTTGACTCTGGTTCTTTTTTGCTACAGTAACTAATTTCAACTTTTGGCTCTTTTTTACTACAACATGTTTCTTTTACATCATGTTTATGTGCACTTTCTTCTGGAGTGGCACCTTTATCACGACCTACCAATAAACCAGCGACAATTGCACTTGTTATTGCAGCTATTGGCCTAATTACAGCCATAAATGGGCCTAATAAAACATAAGATACTGAAATTGAATCTACGCCTGTTTCAGGTGTTGAAACTAAAAATGCTGTTGTTGCACTTTTTGAGGCGCCCGCTCTTCTTAACCCTAAAGCCGCAGGGATCACACCACAAGAACATAAAGGCATAGGCGCACCAATTAATGCAGCTTTCACAGTTGAAACAAAACCCTCTTTGCCTAAATGTTTAATTAAGAAATTTTTTGGTAAATAAACCTTAATCAAACCTGCTATAAATAACCCTAATAAAAGCCAAGGTGCAGAAATAACAAACAGTTGCCAAAAGTTATCAATTAACGCGATTAAATGAGTCATCTACATTCTCCAAAGCAGATAAAATTGAACAATGTATTGCAGCTTCTTCACCGCCACAACAAGCGTCTGATAATAAACGTAATGAGTCTTTAAATCGTGTCAGTTCCATTATTTTAGCTTCAACTTGTGCAAGTTTTAAATCAGTTAATGATTTAACTTCACCACAACTATGATCTTGTTTTTCAAGATTAATAGATAATAATTCTTTAATTTCATTCAAACTAAAACCAATACTTTTGGCTCTAACAATAAACTGCATACAACGAAGATCATTGTCATTGTATAAACGATAGCCAGATTCACTTCTCCCTGAAGGTGTTAATAAGCCATTTTTTTCATAATATCTAAGTGTATCTGTTGATACTGATAAAACCTTAGATAACTCACCTATTTTATACATAATCGTTTCCATCTGAGCTGTTAATACAAGCATAATAAACCTTGGAGTAAACACCAAGGTCAAGCATGTTAATAAATTAAAAATTCACAGCTTGAAGTGAAGTACCTATATTGTCACAATGCGCTATTATATATCTCATTTTAAAATCGATGCATATGCCTGTAATCATGCAAAAAAATTTAATCAATATTGTTATTTTAGATGCCGCCACTTTAAATAATGCTGATTTATCTGCTTTAATTGATATTAATGAACAAGCAAACTCTGTTGTTAAGTCATATGAAACCACCAGTAAATCTCAAATACAAGAACACTGTAAAAATGCAGATGTCATTATTACTAATAAGATATGCTTAGGGCATGAAGAGTTAATTAATTTACCTAAATTAAAATTGATATGTATTGCAGCAACCGGAACCAATAACATTGATTTAGTGACAGCTAAATCACAAGGAATAGCGGTCACCAATGTCGCTGGTTACTCTACAGCCTCTGTTGTACAACATACTTTAACACTTATCCTTACCTTAATGAGTAATAGCCATAAATATATTCAAGATTGCAAAAATGACGCTTGGCAAAAAAGTGATATGTTTTGTTTGTTAAATCATCCGATTGCTGAACTGGAAAATAAAACTCTGACAATTATCGGCTACGGTGCATTAGGTAAAGGAGTTGAAAATATTGCAAAAGCATTTGGCATGAAAGTATTGATTAGTGAGAGGAAAAACCAAGCTAGCAGAGAAGGCAGAACTAATTTTGAATCTGCGTTAAAACAAGCCGATATCGTTTCTATTCACTCACCACTCACAGAAGAAACTAAAAGTTTAATTTCTAATAATGAGTTTTCATTAATGAAACCAACAGCTGTTTTAATTAATACCGCAAGAGGTGGTATTGTAGATGAAACAGCCCTCGTTAAAGCACTTAAAAATAAATTAATAGCAGCATCTGCAACAGATGTATTAAGTCTTGAGCCTGCAAAAGAATGCAACCCACTGATTCAATATAAAGGTGATAATTTAATTATTACACCACATATCGCTTGGGGTTCAAAAGAGTCTATTGCACGTTTAGTTAAAGAAATCAGTTTAAATATTATTGCTTTTTATAATGATGAAAGTCGAAATAGAATCGTTTAAAAAGTCACTAATAAGTTAAATTAAGTGGTGATAACCAAAGTGTATCATCACTTAATAATTCCTTTGTTTTATCGCTTAATAATGGATTATGTAATTCAAAAATACGCCTTTGTGATAAATTCGCTTTTTTAATAACGTTAAAGATCATTTCATGGTTATAAAATAGCTTATCAAAGCTACCATCCTTAATTGCTTTTTTAAGGCCAAACTCTAATCTTTTAGACAACTCTCCATTAATTTTATTTACAAAAAAGTAGATTGGTGCGGGATATTTTAATAATAGTCTGGACTCTACCTTAAGATTTAAATCTTCTTTTATTTCACCCCAAGGTTCATGTAGCCCACGAGGGAAAAAGTCAAAGCGTTTCATTTTCAGCATTGGCAATAAGTTTCTAGCTGCCCCTTGGATCACATTAAAACCACCTGATAATAAAATTTGTGTATCTGGCCAATCAATACCTTGCCCTATGGAGGTTTGTTTTAATTGAGACAAGCTATTTATATCTGTAAATTGATATTGGTCATCTGCTCGAATGATACCAATGCGATATCCCATTAAACCTTTAAGTATGGGTATATAAACCGTATTAAACCTTTGTTCACGCTCTTTAGAAGTCATACTCCATACGACATCAACGACCTTGCCTTGCTCCAGCATATTTAATGTGCGGCCTTGGTGCATTTCTAATACTTGTTCTTGTAACTTAAAAGCACCATATTTATCACTGCTTTTTTCAAGCGCTAACTGTAATACATCTAAGTAATAACTTTGTTGTGCGTTTTTTAATAATAACGATGTGCCATATTTTACTGTTAAGGGAGGAATAGTGGGTTGTGCAAAAGCAGTGATACTGAAAAATATACTTATATGAAAAATAAAAATATATTTTATAAACATATTTAATCCATAAATTATTAATTCCACACTATTTTATATAGTAAGCCTTTGATTATTATTGAGCAATATAAAAGCAAACGTGCTTTGTTTTTATATTCATTTACGACTTTAAATTCAGAAGACACATTTCACATGAGTTATATGAAACTCACCGTTTTTTACTGTAAAACCAATAATAAATACCTTATAAAAGGGCTAATTAAATCCCCAATCCTTTTGGAGTTAAAATGAAAAAGTCAGCTTTAGCCCTAGCGCTTGCATCAGTAATCACATTAAGTGCATGTAATACGACAGAGCAAGTATCACAACCATCAGTTGTACAAGAGCAAGTTCAAACTCAATTTTCTGATTTTTCTAAAAATTTTATTGATGAGTTATGGAAAAATAACCCAGAATGGTCTCTTTGGGCAGGTTACGGTAAATACGATGACATTTTAACAGTGCCAAACAAATCGAGCCGTCAAAAAGATCTCGCTATCACACAAGCACAGCTTACTGCTTTAGAAAAATTCGATCTAAGTTCATTAAGCTCAAATCAACAAACTGATTACTACTTAATAGAAAACTTACTTAAAAAAAATATTTGGAGCTTAACCAAGTTTAAAAGCTGGCAGTGGAACCCATCTAGCTACAATGTAGCGGGTGGTTTTGCAAAAATTATTAATGGTCGTTTTGACTCTGACAAAATTAAATTTGAAAAAGTACTTCGACGTTTAGTAAATGTACCGGATTATTATCACGCAGCACAAAACAATATTGAAAACCCAACAATTGAATATACACAGTTAGCGATTAGCCAAAATAAAGGCGCTTTTTCTGTTTTTTCACCTGAATTACTAACAAAAGTAAAAGCCTCTGAATTATCAAACAGTGATAAAGCACTATTCGAACAAAGATTTAATGCTGCTACTAAGGCTGTTCAAGGTTATATCGACTTTTTAACAGTGCTTGAAAAAGATCTAGCTAAAAATGGTAATGCCAGATCATTTAGAATTGGTGAAGCACTTTATGAAGAGAAGTTCGCCTTTGATATTCAATCAGGCTATACAGCTAAGGAAGTTTACCAAAAAGCAGTAAACGATAGAGATACTGTTTTACAAGAAATGATCAAAATCACAGAGCAACTTTGGCCTAAATATCTTGCAGATGAACCTATGCCTGCAAATAAGCAAAAAGCGGTTGCTAAACTAATTAAACATTTATCAGTTAAACATGTTTTAGCTGATGAATTTGTACCAGAAATTAAACGTCAAATCCCTGTTCTTGAAAAGTTTGTAATGGATAAAGACTTAATTGACCTAGATCCTGAAAAGCCGCTAGTCGTGCGTGAAACACCTGATTATATGCGTGGTTTTGCTGGTGCATCAATTAGTGCTCCTGGTCCATACGAAACAAAAGAAAATACATACTACAATGTGACGCCACTTGATAATATGAACGCAGAGCAAGCTGAATCGTACTTACGCGAATATAATCATTGGATTTTACAAATACTGAATATTCATGAAGCAATTCCAGGACATTACACAGTTAGTTTATTCAAATGAATCACCCTCTTTAATCAAGAGCATTTTAGGTAACGGCGCTATGATTGAAGGCTGGGCGGTTTATTCTGAGCGCATGATGCTAGAAGAAGGTTATGGTGATTTTGAACCTGAAATGTGGTTGATGTATTACAAATGGAACTTGCGAGTGATCTGTAATACGATTTTAGATTACAGCATTCAAGTTAAAGGTATGACCGAACAACAAGGTCTAGACTTATTAATGAATGATGCTTTCCAAGAACACGCTGAAGCATCAGGTAAATGGCGACGTGCAACACTAAGCCAAGTTCAATTAACAAGCTATTATACTGGTTATAGAGAAATATATGATTTCCGTGAACTACAAAAACAAAAACTAGGTAAAGACTTTGACTTAAAAACTTTCCACAATGAATTTTTAAGTTATGGCAGCGCGCCAGTTAAATATATTAGAGGATTAATGGACAAGTAAGTCATTTCACACTATAAAAAAGGAAGTAATACAAGTGAAAGTGACCTTTTATGGCACCAGAGGATCGATACCAACACCTGTCGAAACCACAGTAAAGTACGGTGGTAATTCAGCTTGTGTACTAATTGAAGCTGATAATAAAAGGCTTATTTTTGATGTGAGTACTGGTATTAAAAAGCGAAGTGAGGAACTCGCTTCTAATAATGAACCTGTCACCATTATATTAAGCCATAACCACTGGGAACATACTCAAGGTTTTCCATTTTTCATACCCGCTTATCAAAAAAATAGACTTATCAATATTTAAAGTGCCCTACTCAACCTGTTAAACATAATGCCATTTTAGAAAAAATGGATATGAGCACCTTCCCTGTTCCCTCAAAAGATAATTTAAATACTGACTTTGATTCTCGGGTCAAATTTTTAAGTAATGTTGACTGCTTGGTTCATGATGCACAATACACAGATCTAGAAATGCCGCTAAAATGAGGTTGGTGTCACTCCTCAATAGATCAAGCAATCAAATTAGCTAAAGCTGCTAAAATTAAAGTACTCATTTTATATAGCCATGCACCAGAGAGAACCGATAAAGAGTTAGATAAATTTATGAATGAAAAACAAATAGACGTCATTAATGAAACTAAAATACCAGGTTTTTCACCTTTAGCATCTTAACTATTAGCTAGGGGTTTGATATTATTAATATATTATATTTAAAGTATTGAGGAATAAGATGCGCCCATTAATTATTTTTATTCTTTTTTACTTGCTTTGTATACAAGTTCAGGCAAAAAACTTACAAAAAACAGTAAACGAAAACACCATTTCGTTTGACTATACTTGGCAAGATCATAACCATAAAACTCAAACTTTAAGCTTCTCCTTACCCAAAAAACTTATAAATAATAAATACAGACGCTTTAAACGCTTCGATAAAGATAAAGCAATGAATCACATTTATAAAGCTTTATTAGAACAAGCAAGTAGCTATAACCCCAGAGAAGTGAGAGTCAGTTTTAAGCAACAACATTCACAATTAGGCTATACCATAAAAAGTAAAAATGAAAAAAAAATAAATGAAGTTGAGCAACAACTTAAACAACTTGAAAATAAAACTTATTTAGATTTTTTAAAGCAACATCACTACATTGAATTTAATACCCCTTGGGCTGGGAAAAAAATAAAACCAGATCATAAAAAGTTTGTAATTGAAGGCGTCGATTACTTAGAGCCAGTAACGCAAGCGATTAGAGAATCTATTTCAGTTAAAAAGCCCAGGGTTTTAATCAACTTTGTTTTATCTTGGTTGCAATCAATCCCCTATTCCACTTTAGAAAGCAGAACAGAATCAAGTGGGTTAGGCTACTATCCACCGATTCGCGTGATAGCGCACAACATAGGTGACTGTGATAGTAAAATGACTTTAATGTCAGCAATTATAAAAAAAATATACCCACGGCTCAGTCAATCACTTATTTATTTACCTCAACATGCCTTAATCGGGTTTCAATTACCTACTTTAAAAGCTGATAAATATACAACAATAAATGGCTTGCACTATATTTTGGCAGAACCTGTCGGTCCTGCTAAATACCCATTATCTAAAATAGCAGATAGCTCAATTGGCTATATTGATGCTAAAAGTTATTTTCATGAAATAATTTAATTATAAAAAACCTTTTAAATTATCTAATTAAAGAATAAAGTTTTAACACTAATAATAAAAAGACACTCTTATGCGTTTATTACCTAAAATTGCAGGTTTATTAACTTTATCTTCCCTTGTTATCTCATCAAATGTACTAGCAAAATTTACAGCAGTACATAATGTAACCGGTTATACTTTAGAGCGAAGTGGCGAACTAAAGGAGTTTTCCACTCTGGTATTTAAAAACGGCAAAGTGGTTAGAACTGGTGATAAGGCATTACTAAAAAGCTACCCTAATGCAAAAAAAATTGATGGTGAAAACAAATTTTTATTACCGGGACTGATTGATGCCCATGGCCATATAATAGGCTTAGGTCAAAACTTATCTCGTTTAGATTTACGTGATACTCAATCTAAAAGAGATGTTGGTGAAAAGCTAAAAGCATTTTCAAAAAATAAAAATGGCTGGATTGTTGGCCGTGGTTGGAATCAAGAGAACTGGCCAAACAATCAATTCCCTACTGCAGCAGATTTAGATAAGTATGTCAGTGATATTCCTGTGGTATTAACTCGTGTAGATGGCCATGCAGTTTGGGCAAATAGTAAAGCAATGTCGCTTGCCAATATTACTTCACAAATTAAAGCGCCTATGGGCGGGGAAATTATAAGATTAGCCAATAATGACCCTAGCGGCATTTTTATAGATAAAGCAGAAGATTTAATTAATAACCACATCCCAAAAACAAATAAACAAGCTATTAATCAAGCGTTAGACTTAGCTGGAGAGCACTTATTAAGCTTAGGTATTACATCAGCACATGATGCGGGAATAAACAAAGACACTTGGGAAATTTATAAACAAAGAGCCAAAGATAAAAACTTACCTGTTAGAATTTACGCCATGTTATCAGCAAGCGATCCCCAGTTAGATTTCATGTTAAAAGCAGGTACTTACCAAGAACAAAGTGATTTTTTATCTATTCGCAGCATAAAAGTTTATGCCGATGGCGCTTTAGGTAGCCGAGGTGCAGCTCTTTTAAGTGATTATGCGGACAGAGCACAGCACACAGGCCTTATGCTTGAGTCACAAGCATCACTCGAAGACTTTTATACAAAAAGCTTTAAACATGGGTTTACCGCCAATACTCATGCAATTGGTGACCGGGCTAATAAAATTGTTTTAGATGCCTATGAAAATGTATTTAAAAATACCGGTGGTCGCTTATTAAGAAATAGAATTGAACATGCTCAGATAGTGCACGTAGATGATATTCCTAGATTTAAATCATTAAATATAATTCCTTCTATGCAACCTGTACACGCAACATCTGATATGCATATGGCAGAAGTAAGATTAGATGATAAACGCCTGCAAGGTGCTTATGCTTGGCAAGCTTTTATTAAACAAGGCTCTCATTTAGCCGCTGGTTCTGACTTTCCTGTAGAGTTAGCTAATATTTTCCATGGTTTATATTCAGCTATGGGTAGAATGGATCATCAACAAAAACCTGAAAATGGCTGGCGCTCAGAGCAAGCATTAACACGCAAACAAGCGTTTAAAGCATTTACATTAGATGCAGCATACTCAGCACATCAAGAGTTTAAAATTGGATCATTAGAGAGAGGTAAATGGGCCGACTTTATCTTAGTTGATAAAGATATTTTTAAATCTGATATTGCAGAAGTTTACCAAACCCAAGTATTAGAAACTTGGATAGCGGGTGAGAAAAAGTACCAAAAGGACTAAGAACTAACATTGAGCATAAATATGTAGTTTGCTTATTTATGCTCAGATAATTACATAATTTTACGACATCTGTCATCATTACTAATAAATTGAAAGTTGCAAAGTAATTTAGCCAGTTGCCAAGTCCTTTTTATTATCACGCATTAACTTTACAATATGGTATAAATTAACTAAAGCCAGTAGTGCATTGGCAAAAGCCACAGGCCAAGCAGTTATAATCAAGCCATAAATAGCAAAGGTAGAACAGCCTGCTAAGTTAAGCCAACGTAGTTTTACAACGTCTGTCATCATGAGTGACATTACTAATAAAACCGATGCAAAGTAACCTAAATATTCCCAAGACATATAATTCCTCAGCCAAGCGCGTATAATCAATATAAAACATATTAAAGTGGCTCAGGTATACCTTGAAGGACATATGTCCAAAGCCCCAAAATACAAAAAATAAATTCAGGCCTAACTATGTTTCAATATCATTTTTCAGCTAACTTAATAGAACAACTGCTCACTTACGCAGAAAAAGAATACCAACAAGAAAAAGGCGCTAGCCTTTTACATCAAGATCAACCACTTACTAAATTATTATTAGTGAGATCAGGCACTGTTTCTTTTAGCTATGATGTAGGCAACGGCCGTAGATTATTGTTAGGTCAACTAGATTGTAATTTTACTTTGATTGGCGAAATTGAAGCACTCAATGCTAAACCTTGTATTTACACTGTCACCTGCCAAACCGATGTAAATTATCATTTAATTGATTTTAAACATTGGCAAAGTATTTTATTACAACAACCTGAATTATGTTTGTACACAGCCCAAACAGTTGCGGCTAAATTTTTAGAAAACCATCAAATAAACTTAGATAAATTACTTTTACCTTTAAGCTATAACATTGCAAAAGACTGTTTATCTCGTCACCAAAATACCAGCCCCATTGTTTTACGCCCCTACCCGACTGTCAGCGCCGAAGCTGAGCGCTTTGCTACAACTGAGCGGGCATATCGCAGAGTTGTTTCAGAACTTGTTGAACAAAGCTTGATCGAAAGAACAGATAAAGGATTAAAACCTATCAATGAAGATAAACTCAGCGACTTTATAGATCATTTTCATCAAAAATAATTTAATTTCCATGAACCTTTGCGTAAATACTATCGTCTTGTAGATATAAGAAAATTAAAAGAGCTCTATTGAGAGATAGTTAAATTATGGAACAAGCCAAAGTAGAATTGTTAGTCATGGATGCAAAGCAAGCCGATGAGCAGGCTTTTACTGAGCTTTTTCAGTATTTTAATCCCGGGCTTTTAAGATTTTCTTATAAAATTTGTCATAACGAGCAGATCGCTCACGACGCAGTACAAAATGCTTGGATTAAGATCACTAAATCTTTAAAGCAACTACAAGACCCTCGCGCTTTTAAAAGCTGGGCTTATCAAGCTACTCGCTGGCAAACATTAGATTTAATAAAACATTACGCAAAAGAAAGTGCGCTTCAAGTTGATGAACCCATTGAAGCTTTAGCACAAACATTAAGTGAAGCTGATGATGTGTTGCTTCATCATATCAATGAACTACCAGATATAGATAAACACACTATTCATTTATTTTACTTAGAGCAAATGAGCTTACAAGAAGTCAGTTTAATTTTAGAAGTACCTGTTGGCACAGTTAAATCTAGATTAAACCGAGCGCGTAAATTATTAAAACAGAAGATGGATAATTAACCTTAAGGAATACCGTTATGAACTTAGATGACAAAATTAAACAGTCTTTAGAATCTGAAGCTAAAAATTTAGATCATATACTGGCTCATGAACCGGGCATTTTTAAAATGTTACTCAATGCCTTTAAAGGTTCATTAGGCCGATGGATGATCTTAGTGGCTATTGTTACTTTTTTAATTACTTTAGTGATGTTTTGGGCTGGCTATCAATTCTTTTTTGTTGAAGTCTCAGAGCAAACTCTCATGCTACATAAAATTCAGTGGGGTGTTGTACTATTACTTTCGACTATAGTGCAAATTGCTTTAAAAATGTGGACTTTTATGGAGATGAATCGCCAATCGGCTATGCGGGAAATAAAAAGACTTGAACTGACAATTGAAAAGCTCACTAATACATTAGATAAATAATTTAATCTCATATTATAAAAAAGGCTGCACTTAGTGCAGCCTTTCTAAGTTCAATCAGCTGAATTTAAACCAATAAATCTTTGATATTAGTTAAATCAGTTTTACCTTCAATAATTTCATCTGGTGTTAAACCTGATAATTCATGTGGGAATACTAACCACTCTTCAGAATCATGGATAAAATAATCAGGAACGATATCAACTTTAGAGTTTTTAGGTTTGTAATAAGGACATGCAACGCGTACATCTGTTGGCATATTCAAACGCATTAGTTTAGATAACTCTTCTTTTAATGCTTGGATACTACGACCAGAATCAAATACATCGTCAACGATTAATAATTTATCGCCTGCATTGGCGTTTTCAACGATGTAATGTAAACCATGCACTTTGATTTCTTTTGACTGTAAACCAATACCATAATAAGAAGATGTACGAACAGCAATATGATCTGTTTCAACACCTTTAAAATCATAATATTCTTGCACTGCGATACCAATTGGAGCACCACCACGCCAAATACCAATTATAAAATCAGGGCGAAATCCATCATCATAAACTTGTGCGGCAACGCGGAACGAATCTTCTAACAGCTGTTGCGCTGTAATAAATCGTTTATCAGACATTTGAGGCTCCATAAGAGAAATTGGCTAACGCCGTTAAATTGGGTGCGAATAATACACTAAAAGAAAGCTTATTTGTTGTTACAAGTCAAATTAGAGCGAAAAACCTATCAAATAAGACAAGTTTGTTTCATTTACAACCAATTGATTAAATTAACTGAACAAAAAAACACGAACTGAGTTCGCGTTTTTTTATTTATTTTTTAACTAAATCTAACTATTTTGCACTAAGCTTTTTCCAGTAATGTTCTAGCCACTGTTCGCATACCTAAAGTAGTCGCGCCTGCAGCCCATTGTGGACCTGCATTATTTTCAAAACATGCAGCTAAGTCCATATGTACCCAACCTTGACCTTCGTTTCCAACAAAGCGAGATAAGAAGCCAGCGGCATTTGATGCGCCACCAAAACCACCGCCTTTTTGCAAACGACTATTGGCAGTATCAGCATAAGGAGATGGGCATTTATCTTGATGCCATTTTTCAAGTGGTAAAGGCCAAGCAGCTTCAAATTCATCTGACGCAAAGTCTTCTACTTCACGTACTAATGCTTTGTCTAAACCAAATAAAGCGTTGTAATCTTGACCAACAGCCATTAATGCAGCGCCCGTTAAAGTTGCAGCATCAATAATAAGTGGTGCGCCAGTTTCAGTAGCAGCCATTAAACCATCAGCTAATACTAAGCGACCTTCTGCATCTGTATTTAATATTTCAACTGTTGTGCCATTTTTATACGTTAAAATATCACCTAATTTATATGCATTACTCGAAATCATGTTTTCAGCACAACATAAAAATAATTTAATGCGCTTATCAATACCACGGTTAATCGCTAACGCTAAACCAGCAGTTACCGTACCTGCACCGCCCATATCACATTTCATTGTAGCCATGCCTTCGCTGGCTTTAATTGAATAACCACCTGAGTCAAATGTAATACCTTTGCCTACTAGCGCAGCAGAAACAGGCGCATTTTCATCACCTGTCGGATTATAATCTAACTCTAATAAAACAGGTTTACGAGCACTACCACGGCCAACAGCGTGAATACCTGCCCATTGCGCTTCTAACAAAGCATCACCTTTAATGATTTGGTAACTTACATGTTCAGGCGCTAAAGATTGAATAAATTCAGCTGCTTTTTCAGCCAAGCTTTCAGGGTAAATATCTTCAGCTGAACCATTAATTACTTTACGTGCAAATAATGCAGATGTTTTTAATGAAGCTAGTTCTTTTAAATCTGATTGTGCATTATCAACAAAAGTAACACCTTCTTGCGCCTTAGGGCTGACAAAACCTTGATAGAAAGCCCATTGGCTTTCAGTACACCAAGCATCACCTTCAAGAGACACTTCTTTTATACCTTGGCCAGCTAAAGAACGTGCCGCTTTTTGTACATGCTTTAAAGTTTCACTTTCTGATAGATGTACTAAAGCGCCATCATTATCAAAAGACAAGTTTACATTGCCCCAATGTGCCGCAGGTGCTTGTTCTATTAATCTTACAATCATTTTTTCGCTCATTTGCATTTCTCTTGCATTATTGAAGTGACAAAAGTGTACTATAGCGCAGTTCACTACCAAAATAATTGAGACTAAATAAATGAAATTTAGTAGTACCTTAAGTCATGGCACTTTAATTAAACGCTATAAACGATTTTTAGCAGATATAACGCTACCTGACGGTGAAGTCAGAACCATACATTGTGCTAATACAGGCGCAATGACAGGATGCGCAGAGCCTGGTTTTAAGGTTTATTACTCCACAAGCGATAACTTAAAAAGAAAATACCCAAATAGTTTAGAGCTTTGCCAAAATAACGCAGGTGATATGATTTGTGTAAATACCGCTTTGGCTAACAAAATTGTCAGTGAAGGCATCACAAATAACAAGATTCCTGAACTGAAAGGCTATGAAACCTTACAGCAAGAAGTAAAATATGGTGATGAAAATAGCAGAATTGACCTATTATTAACTGATGACAAACATGCCGATTGTTATATCGAAATTAAAAGTGTCACACTTTTAGGGCAAGATGCGCAGCATAATGGTCAAGGTTACTTTCCTGATGCTGTCACAACCCGAGGGCTAAAACATATAAGGGAGCTAATAAGCATGAAACAGCAAGGATATCGCGCTGTTTTATTATTTTTAGTACAGCACCAAGGGATCAAGAAACTATCGCCTGCTAGGCATGTAGATGAAAAATATGCCGACGGTATAAAACAAGCTTTAGATGCAGGTGTTGAGATTTTATGTTACAACACAGATATAGATATAGATATAAATAATATTGAGATAAATAAATCATTACCATTTTACCTGTATAATGAACAAATCGTAAATTATTCAAACCGTGATTTTCTGTAATAATAAAAGCAATAACTTACACAAAATCGTTTAAAGAACAATCAAGTTTAAATGCTTATTTTTAAAAAGATATTCGTTAATTTAGCTTTAAATTACAATAATCCTTGCTAATAGGCTGAGTTCTTGCTATTTATAGCCGCCGAATTTATATCGGGATTGAGAATAAGGATTAGGAGTCAGATATGGCAGAGCAAAAAAAATCAGGTCAATACGCTTACGCGGATATCCCACCGTATCAAGAAACACCTGGTGAAGAGTACATGAGCGATGATCAATTAGCTCACTTTAAAAACATTCTTGCTACTTGGCGTACTCAATTACGAGAAGAAGTTGACC
This sequence comes from Pseudoalteromonas sp. '520P1 No. 423', assembly GCF_001269985.1. Taxonomy (NCBI): domain Bacteria; kingdom Pseudomonadati; phylum Pseudomonadota; class Gammaproteobacteria; order Alteromonadales; family Pseudoalteromonadaceae; genus Pseudoalteromonas; species Pseudoalteromonas sp. '520P1 No. 423'. Next base: position 3,657,063 of record NZ_BBZB01000001.1, read on the forward strand.
GTACAAAAAACCATATGCAAGATGAAGCTGCAAACTTTCCAGATCCAGTAGATAGAGCAGCTCAAGAAGAAGAGTTTTCTTTAGAATTACGTACCCGTGACCGTGAACGTAAATTAATCAAGAAAATTGAAAAAACGCTTAAATTAATCGAAGAAGATGATTTTGGTTTCTGTAATTCATGTGGTATTGAGATAGGTATTCGTCGTTTAGAAGCCCGTCCTACTGCTGATTTATGTGTAGACTGTAAAACTCTTGCTGAAATTAAAGAAAAGCAAGCTGGTTATTAATAATAACTAATCAATTAATTGAGTAGTTCATTATCAGGGGTATATCGAGGTCGATTTGCCCCCTCGCCTTCTGGACCACTTCATTTTGGTTCACTTGTTGCTGCACTTGCCAGCTTTTTGGATGCCAAATCACAATCTGGTAAGTGGTTAGTTCGCATTGAAGATATCGATACCCCACGCATTGTCAAAGGTGCGAGTGATTTAATATTAAAAACACTCGAAGCTTATGGATTATATTGGGACGAAGAAATTTGCTATCAAAGCAAACAACTCGACTTTTACCAACATCATTTAGAATCGCTACTTAATAGTAATCAGCTTTACGCCTGCCAATGCACACGTAAACAAATTAAAGCGTTAGGTGGCATATATAACAATGCCTGCAGAGATATTAATCTGCCTTTTGATAATCAAGCCATTAGAATTAAGCAAAATTACCCAGTAAAAACGTTTAATGATGCTGTTCAAGGACAAGTCTTAGTCGCTGAAACATTTGCCACTGAAGACTACATATTAAAAAGGCGTGATGGTTTATTTGCTTATCAATTGGTTGTAGTTCTTGATGATATTAATCAGGATATTACGCATATCGTGCGTGGTGCCGACTTACTTGAACCTACAGTAAGGCAAATATCTTTATTTCAACAATTTCATAAAAAAGCACCTAACTTTGCCCATGTGCCATTAGTTGTAGCCGAACCGGGTTTTAAATTATCTAAGCAAAATTATGCACCTTCCATCGACATAAGCAAACCACAACTAGCACTTTATGATGCTTTGCGTTTTTTGGGTCAAAATCCACCGATTGATTTAATCAATGAAAATGTAGCTGATTTAATTAATTGGGCTGTTGTTCACTGGGATCTTACAACTGTACCTAGAGTGAATGAAATACAACTAATCAAAAATGATAACGCCCCTCACTGTCAATTTTTAGCTCTTTAATAAAAAATCAATCGCTAAAGCGCATATTTAGTGAGTTTACTCAGGTTTATACTTAAATTTTAAGCTGCTCTGGTATATGATACCCCCCTTAAATTTAAATTTTATTTCACTATGCATTAGGAGACTTGTTATTATTTCCAAAATATTTGATTTTTGCCGTAAAGTTGTCGGGCAAAATGGACAAAAAAAAACCGAAGATCAATCTCAGGAAGTAACAAGTATGGGTTCACCTCAAGTCATTGAACGCTCAGAACATGGCGTATCAAGAAAAAGCTTTAGCCCTAATGCACTAAAAGTTTTATACCGTTTAAAAGATGGCGGCTATGATGCTTACTTAGTAGGTGGCTGTATTCGTGATGCGCTACTAGGTATAGAACCTAAAGACTTTGATGTTGTAACCAATGCCACTCCAGAACAAATTAAAAAACAATTTCGTAACTGTCGTTTGATCGGTAGACGTTTTCGTTTAGCGCATATTGTATTTGGTCGCGAAATCATTGAAGTTGCCACTATGCGTGGTCATCACGATGCCCCTGAAGATAAAAATCAAGTAAGTCAATCAAGTGAGCAAGGTCAGTTATTAAGAGATAATGTGTATGGCAGCATAGAAGAAGATGCAGAACGCCGTGACTTTTCTATCAACGCCCTATATTACTCGGTAAAAGATTTTAGCATCCGTGATTTTGCAGGCGGTATGGAAGCCATTAAGAATCGTAGTATTGAATTAATCGGCGATCCAGAAACAAGATATCGTGAAGATCCCGTACGTATGTTACGTGCGATTCGTTTTGCTACAAAACTAGATATGACGATTTCACCTAAAACAGAAGCGCCGATTTACGAGCTTTCATCGCTATTAGGTAATATTCCATCGGCACGTTTATTTGAAGAGTGCTTAAAACTTTTCTTAAATGGCAAAGCAGAACAAAACTTTTTATTATTAAGAAAATACAGTTTATTTAAAGAGTTATTCCCTGCCCTTGATGCATTAATTGAAGCATCGCCTGAAGGTGATGAGTTTAAACTCACTAAAAAAATGTTTATCAATACCGATAAGCGCATTAATGCTGATAAAAAAGTAACACCCGCTTATGTTTTTGCTGTATTGCATTGGTACCCATTGCAAAATCGCTGCGCTAAATTAATGGCAGAACAAAAACAACCTGAGTATGAAATTTTCAATCTGGCAATTAATCAAATTCTTTCTGAAAGCTCAAAACATATTGCCGTACCAAAACGCTTTACATTAGGCGCTAGAGATATTTGGCATATTCAACAACGTATGCCTAGACGTACAGGTCAGCGCCCATTTAGATTAACACAGCAACCAAGGTTTAGAGCCTCTTATGACTTCTTATTATTAAGAGCCAATATTTCTGACGGCGACCTAGTTGAACTTGCAGATTGGTGGACGGGTTATTTAGATAAAGATGCACAACTTCAAAAGCAAATGGTGCAAGACTTTAGTAGCCCTAAAAGCGCTAATGACTCAGATAAACCAAAAAAGCGCCGTAGACCACGCCGTCGTAAACCTGCCAATGGCAATGCGCAAAATAACAATGAAAATAAGTCTGTAGAATAATGTCTCAATATCACACTGTATACTTAGGTTTAGGGGCTAACCTTAATGACCCTATAAACCAATTAAATCAAGCAGTGGCTGCATTAAAAGCATTACCTGATACTAACGATGAAATTAAGGTTTCTGCATTTTACAGCAGCAAACCTATGGGCCCACAAGATCAGCCTGATTATGTAAATGCAGTTGCCTGTATTGAAACACAATTACAACCATTAGACTTATTAGCGTTAACACAAAAAATTGAACTTGATTTAGGCCGTGTTAGAAAAGACGAGCGTTGGGGGCCAAGAACCCTTGATATAGATATTCTATTATTTGGTAGACAAACTTTAAATTTACCAACCTTAACTGTGCCTCACTATGGCATGACATTAAGAGAGTTTGTTATTTACCCATTATTAGAAATAGCACCTAATATCATTATGCCTGATGGGATAAAAATTTCAGATTTACAAAAAACAGTGCCATTAAATGGCCTTTCAAAAATTCAACTTTAGACTTTTGAGTAATAAATAGAGAACAATAATGTCAAAAATCACTGTATCGACTTTAAGAAAAATGAAAAATGAAGGCACTAAAATAGGTGCTTTAACTGCATACGATGCGAGCTTTTCAAGCTTATTTGAAGATAATGGCGTTCATGTTTTATTAGTTGGCGATTCAATGGGCATGGTATTACAAGGTGGTAGCGATACTTTAGCTGTTACTAACCAAGATATTGCCTACCACACTAGATGTGTACGTGCGGGTGCACCAAGTACTTTTGTTATTGCTGACATGCCATTTATGACTTATTCAAACCTTGCTGATACCTGTAAAAATGCAGCTGAGCTTATGCGCGCAGGCGCTAATATGGTAAAGCTTGAAGGTGGTGAATGGCTTTATGATTCAATCACAGCATTAACACAGCAAGGCATTCCAGTATGTGGTCACTTAGGTTTAACACCTCAGTCAGTTCATGTTTTTGGTGGATTTAAAATTCAAGGTAGAGAACAAGAACAAGCACAAAAAATGATAAGCGATGCTAAAGCATTAGAAAAAGCGGGCGCACAGCTATTAGTGCTAGAATGTATTCCTTCTGCCCTAGCTAAACTTATCACTGATGCAGTAAGTATTCCTACTATTGGCATAGGTGCAGGTAACCTAACCGATGGTCAAATATTAGTAATGCATGATCTAGTTGGCATTTCAGCAGGTTATATTCCTAAGTTTTCTAAAAACTTTTTATTAGAAGCTGGCAATATGCCTGATGCAGTTAAAAAGTATATGACTGATGTTGCAAGTGGTGAGTTCCCTGCAAAAGAGCATGAGTTCAACTAATGAAAACAGTTACTGAAATTTCAGCATTACGCCAGCAAATCAAAGCTTGGAAACAAAGTGGCTTAACCGTAGCTTTTGTACCAACAATGGGCAACTTGCACCAAGGTCACTTTTCATTAATAGAAAAAGCAAAAACACTTGCCGATAAAGTTGTTGCCAGTATTTTTGTCAATCCAATGCAATTTGGCGCTAACGAAGATTTAGACAGTTACCCCAGAACATTAGAGCAAGATCAGCAAGGCCTTCAAGCCTTAGGCACCGATTTATTATTTACACCTACGCCTGATATTATTTATCCTAAAGGATTAGATGCACAAAGTTTTGTAGAAGTGCCAGGTGTATCTGAAGGGCATTGTGCAGGAACACGTCCAGATCACTTCAGAGGTGTATCAACTGTTGTATGTAAATTATTTAATTTAGTGCAGCCTGATATCGCCTGTTTTGGTGAAAAAGACTTTCAGCAATTACAAGTGATCCGCACTATGGTTGAAGATTTATCTATGCCTATAGATATTATTGGTGTATCAACTAAACGTGAAGAGTCAGGTCTCGCTAAAAGCTCTAGAAACGGTTATTTAACATCACAACAACAAGATGTTGCTAAAGTATTGTATGCTTGCCTGCAACACTCTCAAAAAGCCTTACAAAGCGGCGAGCGAGATTATTCATCTATCATTCAATCTGCTAAAAATACTTTATCAAAAGCAGGTTTAAAGCCTGATTACTTTAACATTTGTAATAAAGTTGATTTAAAAGAAGCTAAAGCTGATTGTAAGAGCTTTGTAATTTTAGCGGCTGCCTTTTTAGGTTCTGTTCGTTTAATTGATAATATACAAGTTGATATAAATGATTAATAATTTGGTGACTTTTACTTTAGTGTTAGTGTCTTTATGTGTTTTATCGGCATGTAGTTTTAATACCTCTAAAGGAGTCAGTGAATATAAACTTGAAAGCAAACGCTGTGGCCAAAAATACTATCAATGTAATATTGTATGTAAAGGCAAACATACAGAGCAAAATGTGGGTTTTGAAGTCTGTAATGCAAAATGCATAGACAAACAAAATCAATGTTTAGAATTTGCTGAGCGCTTAAAAGTCGCAGTAGAAAAAGATTAAAGAGATAAATATAAAAGTAAGTAGATTAACTTTAATTTACTTACTTTGTTAAAACCTGCTTCAATACCTGCATCATATCATCAAATTTCGGATTAAAAGTAAGTCGTGCGTGCGCCTTATCAGGCTCTTTATAGCCCCAAGCCGAATACCATATATCTCCTTTTTTATAACACTTTTTAAAAGCAGACTCGGTTTGTCCATTGTCACAAATGCGATACCCTGAAGGAAAACCAAAGTAGCTATTATCAGGCTTAAATAACATGCCCATGTGTGAATAATTACTTACCTGGTACTTATCTGATTTAGCCGAATAAACAACAATGCGATTATCCTCTAAATCAGGTTTATTACCAAACCAAACAAGTTTTGAATTTTTATGTGTAAAGTTTTGACTAAAATATTTTGCCACAGCTAATACATCTACAACTGAATCAGCTTCGCTCAAAGCCATAAATACAGGTTTAGTGAATATCTTCTTTTCCAATTTATTTTGTACATCACGGCTTGTGTAATAATACTGCGCAAATGCATTACTCGGTACTGGTGAGTATCGCGCTATATTTTTCATATAATTGGGTGACTTTAGCCAAGGCCAAGGCTTATATAAGGGTAATAATGGGCTGAGTCGGGCTAATTTAGTTTTAGCTTTAAATGCGGGTGAAAATAAAATAAGCCCCTTTATAGCATTATCTGACAAGGCAACACTAGTCACTATATTCGCGCCTGTTGAGAACCCTCCTAAATAAACATTATCGACTTGTGCTTTTAATGCGTTGATTTGAATATCGACCAGCCTTACCCAAGCATCTGAGGTTATAGATAATAAATCTGCTGGGCGAGAGCCATGCCCTGGTAGCAACAAGACTCTGACTAAAAAGCCTTGTTTATTTAACGTTTGTGCAATATCTGAGAAATAATATGGAGAGTCACCTAAACCATGAACGAATAAGATACCTTTGGAATTTTCAGAACCTGAATTCAATTTAGCAGGCAGCTCAAAGGGTGTATTAAATTTAAGCTCTTTGGTTCGATTTTGAGTTAAGAAAACACGATTATCACTTAACCAATTTTTAGCTGCTAATTGATATGCTTCAAAGCTCTTGAACTCTATGGGTAACTGACTGAGTGATTTTTGATAGACAGCATGCTTAGGCACATTATTTTGCGCACAGCCTAATTGTATAATAATCAAGCTACCCATAATAAAACGCAGCAATAAAACTTTAAATTCAAGTCTGAACACAATAACAGCAACTTTTATATTTTTTACTTTGGAAACAATCATATAATAAATTAAAAATAAATGTATTTTTATCACCTTAGATACATTGACTAAAAAGCGATCGTATATATACTTAAAATTAGCTTGAAAATACGTTTAATATTTATGCAATACTTTATCGATGTAACACTTAATAATACCTCGTCCTGTTTTCATAAGTAATAGCACTATATTTCAGCAAAACCGCTGTTAAGTGCTACGGCCTAATTTAACAAAATAAGTCGTTATCTTAGTAGCAACAATTACTCTTGAATAAAATAGGATCGAACAATGTCAAATACAACTACTGGTACTGTAAAATGGTTTAATGAATCTAAAGGTTTCGGATTTATTGAACAAGAAAATGGCCCTGATGTTTTTGCTCATTTCAGCGCTATTGAAAGTACTGGTTTTAAAACGCTTGCTGAAGGCCAACATGTACAGTTTACAGTTACACAAGGTCAAAAAGGTCCACAAGCAGAAAAAATCACTGTTATCTAAATCAGGCTACCACCATTAGATAACATTACCAATTCTATTAAATTAGTGATCTAATATAAATTAGGATAAATTTTCAATAGTAAGGCGCTTGATTGAGCAATAGCTAGCTATTAGAATTGAAAGTACAGGTTTATAGCTCTAGACTAAACCTAAGTACCTTCATGCAGGCAACGCAGCTATTGTATATTTAGACCATTTTTTATCACATATTAATTAGCATCGGTATAGATAAGAGGAAGCCAAAGCGCTTCCTTTTTTATTCGCTGAATTTTGTGAAACATTTGAAATTATGAAAACAAAAAAACCGCCCTTATGGGCGGTTTGCTGCTTTAATAATTCAGGGTAAATTGAACTATTATAATCCGATTTTAGCTAATTCTTTTTTAACTAATTTAGCTGAAAGTGGTACATAACCATCTTTTTCAACAATGCCTTGACCTGTTTTAGATAATACCATTTGTAAAAATTGCGCTTCAATTGGTGCTAATGGCTTATTTGGGTGCTTGTTAACGTAAAGGTATAAGAAGCGAGATAATGGGTATTTCCCTTTAGCTACATTATCTAAAGTTGCATCAACATAGTTCGTGCCTTTTTTAGCTAGCGGTACAGTACGAACACCTGATGTTTTGTAACCTATACCTGAGTAACCAATCGCATTTACAGATGAAGAGATTGACTGTACAACTGAAGCTGAACCCGGTTGCTCATTTACGTTACTACGGAAATCACCTTTACAAAGTGCTTTCTTTTTAAAGTAACCGTAAGTACCTGATACAGAGTTACGACCGTATAATTGAACATCTTTACCAGCCCAGTTACCTTCAAGGCCAACATCGCTCCAACGATTAACTTGAGAACCAGAACCACATTTACGAGTTGAAGAGAAAATTGAATCAACTTGAGAAATAGTTAAACCTTCAATTGGGTTATCTTTATGTACAAATACTGCTAAAGCATCAATTGCTACACGAATTTCTGTTGGTTTGTAGCCATGGCGCTTTTCAAATGCTTCTACTTCTTTAGACTTCATTTTACGGCTCATAGGACCAAAGTTTGAAGTACCTTCCGTTAATGCTGGCGGTGCAGTAGAAGAACCGGCAGCTTGAATTTGAATATTTACATTAGGGTAAATACGTTTGTATTCTTCAGCCCAATAAGTCATCATGTTTGCTAATGTGTCTGAGCCTACAGATGAGAAGTTACCAGTTACACCGCTTGTTTTAGTGTATTCTGGAATTGATTTATCTAGTGCAGCAACATTAGCTGAAACTAAAGTTGTAAGTGTTAGGCCCATAGCGGCAACTAAATTTTTAAATTTCATTGGTAACTCCAATCTTTCTCAATTTGTGAACCTCAACTATTTGAAGTCCGTTCTCTAGATACCCATGCTACCTCAAAATACAGAATTCAGTTGGAATTAGAAACGCTTTAAACAAGGCTGATGAATGAAGGCATATTTATTCTCTTCCAAATTCATCTAACACAGTGTAAAGCGTTTCTAAACCAACCCTACGGGAGCTACTGAGCAAATCATGTTCGTTGTTCCATCTTCTTTTAAGGGATAACCATTAATACAAAGATGCGCCTAGTTCATGAATTGCTCAGTAGTCCTTAAACTCGTATTCTGAGGTAGCATGTGTATGTAACTGCCGCTATTATTCATCTTTTAAATGACAGTTAGATTACTACTTTATGACACTTTTATGACCTGTAAATAAAGTGTCATATTTTCTAATTCTATCGAATCTACTTAAGATTTTTTCACACGTTCATTCGAAAAACTAAAGGAAAAACAAGAACCTTCACCTACAGTACTTACAATATTTAATTGTGACTCATGGCGTGATAAAACATGTTTTGTAATTGCTAACCCTAAGCCTGAGCCGCCTGTTTTACGAGAACGTGCCTGATCAACACGATAAAAACGCTCTGTTAAACGACCGATATGCTCAGGTGCAATACCCTCGCCATTGTCATGAACAGCAAAATGCGCTTCACCATTTTTCATTTGCCAAACAATACGAATATGACCTGGCTCAGGTATATAATGTATCGCATTAAATATTAAGTTAGAAAAAGCACTTCTTAATTCTTCAGTTTTTCCTAATATAGATAAATTAGCATCGACCTCTAACTCTATAACATGCTTTTTATCCGCATTTAATGTTTCAGTTTGAACCAAAATGAGCTTTAACATATTTGGGATATCAACTAATTCATCTTGTTCCGTTTTACGAGGCCCTTCTATACGGGATAAAATCAGTAATTGATTTACAAGCCCGTTCATTCGTTCACACTGCTCCGACATAGTACCGTGTGCTTTCCCCCAAATTCCTAATGGTGGCATAGCGTCAGCATCCATCATTTCAAGGTAACCTGAAATAACAGTAAGCGGTGTTCTCAGTTCATGAGATACGTTAGCTACAAAATCTTTTCTAATTTGCTCTAACATTTTTAATTGAGTCACGTCTCGCACCACAACCATCAGCTGTGTTTCATATGGCATCACACGAAATTCTAAAATTTGTTCAGTGCCTAAAGGAGAGTCAAGCTCCAATGGTTCAAGGAAGTCATTATTGTTCATATATTTGGCAAAGTCAGGGTGGCGAATTAAATTATCTAATCTTTGACCACTGTCACTCGGCCATTTTAATCCAAGCACTTGAACTGCCAGTTTATTACACCATACTATGCTGAGATCTTTTTGCAAAACAATGACCGCATCAGGAACCGCTTCTGCACCTTCTCTAAATCGCCTGATCAAACCTGCTAATTCATTTCGCTTATCTCTATTTCTATGCTGTAACCTGTAAATACCATCAAAAATTTGCTCCCAGCTGCCCTCTCCTTCAGGTGGGTTAAAGCTTTTTTGATTGTGCAACCAATCGCTTAATTTATATAACTGCTTATAATGCCAAAATAATAGGCTTGCAGTTCCAAGGAATAAAAGTAAAAAAGGAGCCCCTATAAGGACTCCGATGAATGATAATGGTAAAAAATACATAAATAAGCGCTGTATTAAGATGCGCTTATTGATCACTCTGAACATAAAGTAACCCTAGTTATTTGGTTTAAATTAAACCTTATTTGAAAAACGATATCCTGAACCACGAACAGTTTGCACTAACTTATCATGTGCACTTGTGATCGCCTTTCTTAAACGACGAATATGCACATCTACCGTACGATCTTCAACATATACATTGGTGCCCCAAACTTGATCTAACAATTGCTCTCGACTATAAACACGCTCAGGGTGGGTCATAAAAAAGTGTAATAGTTTAAATTCTGTAGGTCCCATATCAAGCTCTTTACCAGCTGATGTGACACGATGTGAGATTGGGTCTAATCGTAAACCATGCACTTCAATAGACTCTTCTAAAGCTGTTGGAGATACTCTGCGGATCACAGCTTTTATGCGTGCCATCAGCTCTTTAGGAGAAAAAGGTTTAGTAACATAGTCATCAGCCCCAACTTCTAAGCCTTTAATTTTGTCTTCTTCTTCGCCACGTGCTGTGAGCATGATGATTGGAATTTTTCGAGTATGATCATTTTGTTTAATTTTTTTAGCTATTTGAATACCACTGGTATCTGGTAGCATCCAATCTAATAAAATTAATTCAGGATATGGTTCAACAGCAAGTGCTTCCATAGCAGAATCATAATCTTCAGCTTCAACAGCTTGATAACCGTTTTGCTCAAGTACAAACACCAACATTTCTCTGATGGGCGCTTCATCATCAACTACAAGTATTTTTCGTGACATTCCTGATTATCTCTCAAAGTTCCTAATTACATTCATTATTATGATTAAATATGACAGTTTTATGAAGCTTGATTAGATATTAGCCCATAACTGCTATTTATTGCATATCGATTTGCTTTGACTGAAACAATTTAACAGATACAATCACTTTATTAACATAATAACAATAATAAACAACATGCATTCTGATACGGATATTAAACTCAATATATTACTAATTGAATCTAACTTAAGTAGCCGCTCTCATCTTAAGCGTATTCTAAAACAAAGTGGTTGCCTTAACATCACAATAATAAATAATGGTGCAGAATTAATATCGAAACCTAAACTACTTGATTTTGATTTACTGATTTTAGATTTTGATATTGATAACTGCTTCACTGGTACTGAATTCATAAGACAATTACTGACTCTTAAAATTCTGCAAGATCATACCCGAATCATTTTTATAACAGATCAGGCAGATAAAGTATCTGCAGATTTACCATTTAGGTACGTTACAACTGATATCATCGAAAAACCAGTAAATCATGCTAAATTAACTCAAAAACTACAGTATTTTAACGCTAGCTCAAAAAGGTTGAAATTGTTACTAAAACAATTATCTAAAGCTAATGGCATACAAAAACAAAATATATTACAACATGCGCAATTTGTTGGATTAGATAATCAAGAAAAAAATGAGCTTAACCTAATCAAAGCAACAAACTTATTAAAATGTGATTTACCTGGTACAGCTTTAGATACATTAAAAACGATAAGTAATGCAGCTATACAAGCAAGTGCTCAAATAGCACTGTTTAATTTATGTGGTAACGAAAGCAAATTTAAACTCACTTTACTTAAAATGCAGTCATTAAATATACTTTCTAGAAAACAAATTTTATATAAAATTAAAAATGCTATTAATAAAAAAGAATCATTTCAGGCATTAAAAATATTTGATAACTTAGATGAGTTTTCATTTACCACTGAAGAAGTAGAGTTAAAGGCCCTTTTAATACTTGAAAACCATTCAATTGAAGAAGCCAATGATTATCTACAACAAAAACTTAGAACCACATTAGAAAACCAGCATTATCGAAATTCATTATCTTTAACATGGATCAAATGTTTAGTCTTAGATCGCACACTTAACCATAAAGCTGATCAGAAGTTTAATGAATTATTTGCACTGCGTTGTAAAAAAGCTTGGTCCGAGATAAGCCAAAATCAAAGCCCTATTGATATGTCTGGATATCAAAATGTAATAAAACTAATTTTAAACATTTGTTTAGAACCTGAAAATAAAGATAAACACTTATCGAAACTCAATATTCTGATAAAACAGCCGCAGGACTGCCATAAACAGTTTTTATTGACCTGCGCACACGCATTATTAAAGCAAGTAAAAGTACTGCACAATTTATATAACAAGCGTTTATCCTTAATAGGTATGATGGATCTGAGTGCTCAAGAGATTTCATTCAACTATTGCATGAACAAAGTATTTAACGATCAATTTAGAGATCCAAAAATAAAAGCAGCGCTATTTAATCGCTGGGGTATAGATAAACAAAACCAAGGAATGAGTTTTCAGGCTTTAAGCCAGTTTTCACAAGCACATCTGTTAATGCCGCTTAACAGTGTGTATTTATTAAACTTTTTAAATACGATGCAAAGTTTAAATATCAATAAGTATTGGCAATTCTCGCAAAAAAACCTTATAAAACATGCACAAACACTTGAACTAAATAGCCAACAAGATCAGAGACTAAAGCAACTTTCAGTAGAGGCTCTATGATCTTTTAGATCAAAGAATTACCAACTAAAGTAATCATATTTAAATTTCAGATCACTTTTTTACTTAGATGATGTTAACTTGATAAGGATTGATTAATTTTCAGACACAAATAGTTGATAATTTATGCTAAAATAACTGAGCGACTGAATAAAAACGATCTTAATGAATAATATTACGATCTAAGTAAGTAAAAAACTGATCCCAAAGCCCGCCTTATGATCCCTCTTAGTAATATTATGATCCAAGAACAAAAAAGCCCTCATTGAGAGGGCTTTCATTTTAAAAGGCGATTAGCCTATTAAATTACTTAACTAGCGCATTTAACTCGCCAGCGGCATATTTCATTGACATAGCATCAAGTGAAATTGCTTTAAGTTTGTCTGCTTGACCTGCAGTACCAAACGCTTCGTAGCGATCAATACAAATGTCAGTCATAGCTTGTGTCGCTGCAGCTAAAAACTTACGAGGATCAAAGTTAGCTGGATTTTCAGCTAAATGACGGCGAACAGCACCAGTAGATGCTAAACGTAAATCTGTATCGATATTTACTTTGCGTACGCCATACTTGATACCTTCAACGATTTGCTCAACTGGTACACCGTAAGTTTCTGGCATTTCACCACCAAACTCATTGATCACTTTTAACCACTCTTGTGGTACAGATGAAGAACCGTGCATTACTAAATGCGTATTTGGAATGCGTTTATGAATCGCTTTGATTTGATCTATTGCTAAAATATCACCCGTTGGTGGACGAGAGAATTTGTAAGCACCATGAGAAGTACCACATGCAATTGCTAGCGCATCAACATTTGTTTTCTTAACAAAGTCAGCTGCTTCTTCTGGATCAGTTAACAGTTGATCTAATGATAATTTACCAACAGCACCAATACCGTCTTCTTCACCCGCTTCACCTGTTTCTAATGAACCAAGTACACCTAGCTCACCCTCAACTGAAACACCACATGCATGTGCCATTTCAACAGTACGACGTGTTACATCTACGTTGTACTCATAAGTAGAAGCTGTTTTACCATCTTCAAATAAAGAACCATCCATCATTACTGATGAAAAACCTAATTGGATTGAACGCTGACAAATTGCAGGTGATGTACCGTGATCTTGGTGCATAACAACAGGAATATGTGGCCATTCTTCAATTGCAGCTAAAATCATATGACGAATGAAAGGGGCACCAGCGTATTTACGCGCACCAGCTGAACCTTGTACGATCACAGGACTGTTTGTTTTATCAGCCGCTTCCATTATTGCACGCATTTGCTCTTGGTTATTTACATTAAACGCCGGAACGCCGTAACCATTTTCAGCTGCATGGTCCAAAAGTTGACGCATACTAATTAAAGCCATTTTGCTTTCTCCAATTGTTGATAGTATTCACTCTTAGATTAGTCTAAGTAACTTACTATCGGGTTTTGAACGAGTAATTAAATAGCTAAATTTATTTGTGAGAGTTAAATTTAGCTACTTTTTGTTTTAGGGAATAATCCCTCTTGCTACATTATTTTGCGCGTTGCTCTAACATTTCAACAGCAGGTAGCTTTTTGCCTTCTAAGAACTCTAAGAATGCACCACCGCCAGTTGAAATATAAGATATTTTATCTGCAACATTATATTTATCAATAGCAGCTAACGTATCACCGCCGCCAGCGATTGAAAAAGCGTTAGACTCAGCAATTGCATTTGCGATTGCTTCAGTGCCGTTACCAAACTGGTCAAATTCAAATACGCCTACAGGACCATTCCAAACAACTGTGCCTGCATTTTTAATAATTTCGGCTAATGCGTTTGCAGAATCTGGACCGATATCAAAAATCATATCTTCGCTTGTTACATCTTCAACATTTTTAAGTGTTGCTACTGCAGACTCTGAAAACTCAGAAGCAACAACAACATCTGTTGGTACTGGAATATCACCATTATTAGCTTGAGCTGCTGTGACTAAGCGCTTAGCTTCATCAATTAAATCAGCTTCAAATAATGATTTACCTACTTGATGATCTGCTGCTGCAATAAATGTATTGGCGATACCACCACCACAAACAAGTTGATCAACGATCGTAGATAATGAATCTAATACTGTAAGTTTAGTCGAAACTTTAGAACCACCAACAATAGCAACAAATGGACGCGCTGGATTATCAAGTGCTTTACCTAATGCTTCTAGCTCAGCAGCTAGAAGTGGACCAGCACATGCTGTATTTGCGTGTAAGCCAACACCATGCGTTGAAGCTTGAGCACGATGCGCAGTACCAAATGCATCCATTACATATACATCACATAAAGCAGCTAATTGTTTTGCAAGTGCTTCGTCGTTTTTCTTTTCACCCTTATTAAAACGTACGTTTTCAAAAACAACAACTTCGTTGTCATTAATTTCTACGCCGTTTAAGTAATCTTTTTCAAGACGAACATTTTGCTCTAAAGCATCATTTAAATAATCAACAACAGGTGATAATGAAAACTCATCTGCAAATTCACCTTCAGTTGGGCGACCTAAGTGAGACATTACCATTACTTTAGCGCCTTTTTCTAAAGCTAACTTAATAGTAGGTAAAGAAGCACGAATACGTGCATCAGAAGTCACTTTTCCATCCTTGACTGGCACATTAAGATCTTCACGAATTAGTACACGCTTACCTGATAAATCTAGATCTGCCATTTTAATGACTGACATGAAATTCTCCTTAGTTAATTAAATACTGCACTTAAATTTTGGGGTTAATTAATTTCTTTATTTGGCAAGCATCATAGCTTTAGCCGTATCTAACATGCGATTTGCAAAACCCCATTCGTTATCACACCACACTAAACATTTCACTAAACGCTTATGGCTTACACGGGTTTGAGTTCCGTCTATAATGCTCGAATGTGGGTCATGATTAAAATCAATTGATACTAAAGGCTCTTCTGTATAGCTTAAAATGCCCGCAAGTCTTTCGTTGCTAGTTGCTGATAAAACTTGATTAACTTGCTCTATGGTTACATCGGTATGAGTTGTAATGCTTAAATCCATTGCCGTAACATTTATTGTTGGTACGCGCATTGCGATTGCTTCAAAACGACCTTCAAATTTTGGTAAAATTCTTTCAATACCACGGGCTAATTTTGTATCAACAGGAATAATAGATTGGCTAGCAGCACGCGTGCGGCGTAAATCAGGATGATAAGCATCAATTACTTGTTGATCATGCATAGATGCATGAATAGTTGTAATTGCACCAGATTCGATGCCAAAAGCATCGTCTAGCACTTTAATCACTGGCACAATGCAATTTGTAGTACATGAGCCATTTGAGACTATCAAATCTTCTGACTTCAACTGTTCATCGTTAATACCATAAACAATCGTAGTATCCATATCTGAGTCAGCAGGTTGTGAAAATAGTACTTTTTTAGCACCAGCATTAATATGCAACATGGCATGCTCACGAGAATGGTATATGCCAGTACATTCAAGCACAACATCAATATTTAAATCTTGCCAAGGTAAAAATGCGGGAGACTTTTCATTGAAAAGCGCAATACGATCTTCTTCAACAGTTAAATAGTTATCATCAAGAGAAACATCAAATTTAAAACGACCATGGGAAGTATCGTATTTTAATAAATGTGCGATGCCTTTAGGATCTGCAAGCTCATTAATTGCGACTATTTGAAATTGATCGGTGAGGTTTGCTTCATATAAAGCACGTACAATATTACGGCCTATTCGGCCAAAACCATTAATTGCTAATCTTATTGCCATTGAAGTAAAAAGTTCTTAAAGAAGCCATATCAAATTTGGTGGTATTGTAATCGACCTTGCCCCTGAACCCCAGAGAAAATTGCCATTTATTTTATGAGGAATTTTGAAGTTAATTTTTGAGCATAAAAAAAGATCTTTGTTTTATCGACAAAGATCTTTTTTAAGTAATTAATACTACTTTACTAGCAGTTTAATTTTTTATTAAAACAATTCGTTTGCTTTCGCTACGATGTTATTAACTGTAAAACCAAAGTGTTCAAATAACTCGTTAGCAGGTGCAGACTCACCAAATGTCGTCATACCAACAACAGCGCCATTTAAACCAACATATTTGTACCAGTAATCGGCGATGCCAGCTTCAATCGCTACGCGACGTGAAACCGCTACTGGTAATACTGATTCTTTATATGCAGCATCTTGAGCTTCAAATACATCCGTAGATGGTAATGAAACAACACGTACTGTTTTACCTGACTCACGTAACTGTGTTGCTGAATCTTGTGCTAATTGCACTTCAGAACCAGTTGCGATTAAGATTAGCTCAGGGTTATTGTTAGCTGCATTACAAGATAGTACGTAACCACCTTTTGCTACGTTTGCTAACTGCTCAGCAGTACGATCTTGTTGTGCTAAACCTTGACGTGTAAAGATTAGTGAAGTTGGGCCATCTTTACGTTCAATTGCCGCTTTCCATGCAATTGCAGATTCAACTTGGTCACATGGACGCCAGTTATCAAGATTAGGTGTTAAACGCATGCTCGCAATTTGCTCTACCGGTTGGTGAGTTGGACCATCTTCACCTAAACCAATTGAATCATGTGTATATACAAAAATTGCAGGTTGCTTCATTAATGCTGCCATACGTACAGCATTACGTGCGTATTCCATAAACATTAAGAAAGTTGCACCGTAAGGAATAAAACCTTTATGCAATGTAATACCGTTCATGATTGCCGACATACCAAATTCACGTACACCATAGTTGATGTAGTTACCTGATGCATCAGTACCTGTTAAGCTTTTAGAACCATCCCAAATTGTAAGATTAGAACCTGCTAAATCAGCCGAACCACCCATAAATTCAGGAAGCATAGGACCAAACGCATTTAATGCATTTTGTGATGCTTTACGTGTCGCGATACCTGAAGGGTTAGCTTGTAACTCTTCAACATATGCTTGAGATTTTTCAGCCCAATTAGCTGGCAATTCGCTGTTTTGACGACGTTCTAATTCTGCAGCTAATTCTGGGTGTGCAGCTTTATATGCTTCAAATTTTTCGTTCCAGCTAGACTCTGAGTCAGAACCTTTTGCTTTAGCGTCCCAATCAGAATAAACATCTTCAGGGATTTCAAATGCGCCATGTTCCCAGTTTAAGAATTCACGTGCAGCTGCAATCTCGTTATCTCCTAATGGAGCACCGTGACAATCATGGCTACCTGATTTATTTGGTGAACCGTAACCAATAACTGTTTTACAACAAATTAATGTTGGTTTAGAAGTCTCTGCACGTGCTTCATCAATTGCCGCACGAATTTCTTCACTGTTATGACCATCAACATTAGCAATGACATGCCAACCATATGATTCAAAACGAGCTGGAGTATCATCAGTAAACCAACCTTCAACTTCGCCATCAATTGAAATGCCATTGTCATCCCAAAAAGCAACTAATTTACCTAAACCTAATGTACCCGCTAATGAACATGCTTCATGAGAAATACCTTCCATTAAACAGCCATCGCCTAAGAAAGTATAAGTGAAGTGATCTACGATATCGTGACCTTCACGGTTAAATTGTGCGCCTAAAGATTTTTCGGCAATCGCCATACCAACAGCATTAGTAATACCTTGGCCTAATGGACCTGTAGTTGTTTCAACACCTGGTGCATAACCATACTCTGGGTGACCTGGCGTTTTAGAATCCATTTGACGGAAATCTTTAAGATCTTCAATTGAAAGTTGATAGCCAGATAAATGAAGCAAAGAATATATCAGCATTGAACCATGACCATTTGAGAGTATAAATCGGTCACGATCAACCCATTCTGGGTTTGTTGGATTATGCTTTAGATAATCACGCCATAAAACCTCAGCGATATCCGCCATACCCATAGGGGCACCCGGATGACCTGATTTGGCTTTTTGAACGGCGTCCATTGATAGGACTCTAATAGCATTTGCTAGTTCTTTGCGAGATGGCATAACTTCTTCTACCTTCAATTTTGTGCGCTGGAAATAATTTAAGTTTTTACTAAATTGCAGGTTTGCAAAAATAGAACGGCCATTCTTACTTATTAAAGATTCTGGAGCAATAAAAACCCCTACAAATTTTAAGTTCTTTAGTTTTTTTCATACAATTTAGAATATTAACGCTATAATTTATTTCGTTTAGACGTCTAGGCGTAAAAAAGCTATGAAATTGTAATCGCTTCAGATAAAATACACCGATAATTTTTACCCAGCGCATGCTTCACCTCCATAGACAACTTGTAGGTGTAAAAACCAGCGCTCTCTATTGTGAGTATACATAAAATGGCAAAACATTTTTTTACTTCTGAATCAGTATCAGAAGGTCATCCGGATAAAATTGCAGATCAAATCTCTGATGCTGTATTAGATGCCATCATTGCTAAAGATAAGCATGCGAGAGTTGCCTGTGAAACTATGGTAAAAACGGGTGTTGCGATTATCTCTGGTGAAGTATCAACTAATGCTTGGGTTGATTTAGAAAAACTTACACGTAACGTGATCAGTGAAATTGGCTATACATCTTCTGATGTAGGTTTTGATGGCGAAACATGTGGCATCATGAATTTAATTGGTCAACAGTCTCCAGAAATCGCACAAGGTGTTGATCGTTCAAAACCTGAAGAGCAAGGCGCTGGTGACCAAGGTTTAATGTTTGGTTATGCAACAAATGAAACACCAACATTAATGCCAGCACCACTTTATTACTCTCATCGTTTAGTTGAACGTCAAGCTGAAGCGCGTAAATCAGGTGTTTTACCTTGGTTACGTCCAGATGCTAAGTCTCAAGTGACTTTTGTTTATGAAGATAACAAACCAGTAGCAATTGATACTGTTGTTTTATCTACGCAACATAACCCTGATATTAAACAAGAAGATTTAGTTAATGCGGTAATGGAAAATATTATTAAACATGTATTACCAGCTGAACTATTAACTGAAGATACTAAATATCACATCAATCCAACGGGCCGTTTTGTAATTGGTGGTCCGGTAGGTGACTGTGGTTTAACAGGTCGTAAAATCATTGTTGATACATACGGCGGTATGGCACGTCATGGTGGCGGAGCTTTCTCTGGTAAAGATCCATCAAAAGTTGACCGTAGTGCTGCATACGCAGGTCGTTATGTTGCAAAAAATATCGTTGCAGCTGGACTTGCTGATCGTTGTGAGATTCAAGTGTCTTACGCAATAGGTGTTGCAGAGCCTACTTCTATCTCTGTTGATACATTTGGCACAGGTAAAGTATCTGAAGAACGTCTAGTTGAATTAGTACGTGAACACTTCGACTTACGTCCTTACGGCATCACAAAGATGTTAGATTTATTACATCCTATGTACCAACAAACTGCTGCATACGGGCACTTCGGTCGTGAACCATATGAAATGACTGTAGGCGATGATACGTTTACAGCATTCAGCTGGGAAAAGACAGATAAAGCAGACGCATTAAAAGCATCTGCAGGTTTGTAAACTAACTATTTTCAGTGTTAATTACTTTGTATTTAGTTAAGTAAATCTTCCTTTATAATATTTAGCTTGGTACATCCAAAAAAAACGTTGTTTTTCTTTTTTTTGGATGTACCAAGCTTTTTATAAAATGAAATAGCTGATAAATTACTTTTTGGTGTCTACCATTGAATAGTCTTTATTTTATTTTTGTAGCAAAATCTTTCAGCTGTTTCATCAGTTGTTTACCAATTCCCAAACCTCTGCTTTCTTCAATTAAATATAGACAATCTAGATATAAGTACCAATCCATACCCTATGTTGAAAATTGTTTAAAAACCGACATATGTCCTAAAGCTTTGTCATCTGATTCAACTAAAAAGAGTGTTATTGATAATAAATCTAAATTAGCTAATTTATTATGAGAAAATGTTATTTTTATCTCATATCCCTTAAATTCAGCATGTGATCTCATTAATTATATTAAAGATTTTTGGTATTTATTTTCAGCTAAACGAATCTAGTATTTCATTATATTCTCTTTAAAATATAGGAGATCACTTTGCGCAACCTATTTTTGGATGCTTGTTTTGATCTATTTAAGATGGTACTTCAGTGACTCTTAGGTTAACAGGGTAGCGCTCAAAGTCTTCCCAGTAATGAATACGCCCATCATTTCTTTAACTGTAAAGTCTAACGTTGCTATTTTTAAAGCGTCCTTAGAAGCACCGTTACAACCAGGGCCCCAGCAATAAACAACAAATAATGTATCTTTTGAGTACTTAGTAAAGGAATTTTGAGTGATTTGACTATGAGGGATATTAATTGCTGAGACTACATGGCTTTTATCAAATGCTTGCTCAGATCACACATCTTGGATTCAAATAATAAGTGCATAACTTGAATTGGTAGGAAAAGTGGTCAGCTGAATATATGCTTATCGCCTTTCTCCGGCAAGAGATGCAACAATGAAAACATATAAACAACCGAGCTATGAAGAAAGATGCCAGATTTATGCTCTAAATAAAAGTCAAATGAGTCAAAATAAAATAGCAGAGCAACTTAATGTTAGCCAATCAACCATTAGTCGAGAGCTCGCTCGTAATACAGGATTACGTGGTTACCGTATTAAGCAAGCTCAAAATTTAGCACAACAGCGCAGAGAATATGCATCTAAAGCCATTAAAATGACGCCGAAATTGATTGAACTTATCAATTTAAAGCTAACAGAAAATGGAGTCCCGAAAAAATTTCAGGTTGGCTTAAGGTCAATGAATCAATCAATATTAGTCATGAAACTATTTATCAACATATCTGGCGGGATAAGCAACGTGGTGGTGCTTTATTCAAAGCACTACGTAGAAAAGGCAAAAGTATCAATCACGTAATAAAGATAAACAAGCTGGCCGAGGTTTTATAAAAAAAGAGAGTGAGTATTGATGAGCGACCACAAGTTGCTGATGAAAAAGTAGAATTGGCGATTGGGAAATTGATCTGGTAATTGGAAAAGGCCATAGCGGCGCACTAGTCACTATTGTTGAACGTAAAATGCGTTTTACAGTGTCGACCAGTGTAAATAATAAGTCAGCAGAAACTGTTACAGCGGCAACGATTGCTTTATTAGAACCCTACAGAAATGTCGTTGAGACTATCACCGCAGATAATGGTAAAGAGTTCGCTTATCATGAAAAAATGACAGCAGATTTGGGTTGTGGTGTTTACTTTGCAGACCCTTATTGCTCTTGGCAACGCGGATTAAATGAAAATACTAATGGCTTATTACGACAATATTGGCCAAAATCAACAAACTTCAAAAAGATAGAAGAATCAGAAGTGAAATCTGTCATAGTAAAACTCAATGACAGACCGAGAAAAAACTTGATTACAAAAGCCCAGCTCAATTAATGACTGAACATATGGTACCTATGGCTGTTTAGTGGTTATGCACTTCGAAATTGAATCTACCGTATTATTAAAAGATAGTTTTGATTATTACCTTTTATATCAGCATAAACATCAGAGCAGTCAGTATAATTTGCAAGTTTACTTGAAAAATAATTACATGCTTGTAGTTGTAGAGCTGCTTGATGATTAAATGCATTACTTTGGATAGTCATATTTTTTAACTTTTATGATAAACCGTAATATTTTGCCTGTTTAGATGAAACAATTTATATGGGTTTCATTGGAGTTAAAATTCATCATTATCGAAGGCTTTATTAAATAAAAATGAAGGCCGTAATGTTGTATTTGTGAAAATAAGCTCTTAACAATACTGCACATTTTTACTAATTGTGAGTTAAACTAAGTTTTGCTTTTTTTATCACCATTTTCTAGCCTAATTAAATATAGATTTAAATTGATTTATAACAACCTATTCTAACAACGATAGCACTTCCAATAATTTTTCTTTCATTAACCTCTCATCACCTTGAGTTTCAAGGTTCAATCTAAGTAATGATTCCGTATTGGATTTTCGAAGATTAAATCTCCAAGTTCCCATATCAACGCTGATCCCATCGGTATAGTCAATGTTGATAGCCTCTTTTTTATATGCTGTTAGCACTTTTTCTATTACAAAATCTGCATCTGAAACTTTTCTATTTATTTCGCCAGGTGATGGATATGCTGAGACTCTATTTTTGACTAAATTAGATAAAGAAGACTCTTTAACACAAAGAAGTTCTGCAACTAATAACCAAGGGATCATGCCTGAATCACAATATGAAAAATCTCTGAAATAATGGTGAGCACTCATTTCACCACCATAGATAGCATCTTCAGAACGCATTCTTTCCTTTATAAATGCATGACCTGTTTTACTTTGAATGGCTTGACCACCAGCTTTATTGACAAGATCTATGGTATTCCAACTTAAACGAGGATCATAAATTATCTTTTCACCAGGATTTTTTTGTAAAAAAGCTTCAGCTAAAAGGCCTACAATATAATAGCCTTCAATAAAGTCGCCATTCTCATCAAATAAGAAGCATCGATCAAAATCGCCATCCCAAGCAATACCCATATCTGCTTTATGCTCAATAACAGCATCAATAGTCTCTTGCCTGTTCTCTGGCAATAACGGGTTTGGAATACCATTAGGGAAATTCCCATCTGCTAAATGATTTATTTTTATAAACTCAATAGGTACATTTAATTTTTTAAATTCAACTTCCAATGAATCAATTACATGACCTGCAGCACCATTGCCTGAATTTACAACTAATTTAAGCGGTTTTATATTTTGAAGATCTACATAGGTTAATAAGTGCTTTACATATTGCTCTAAAGTAGAGGTACTCTTGATTGTGCCTCTTACAATTGTTTTTTCTTTAAAGTCTTGTGTCTCAGCCAAAACTTTAATATCAAATAGCCCTGTATCACCGCTGATGGGTTGAGCTTGAGCTTTAACAAGCTTCATACCATTAAAATTCATTGGGTTATGACTTGCCGTTACTTCTATACCACCATCTACTTTTAAATGAGATGTTGCAAAGTAGATTTCTTCAGTTCCTGTCATTCCAAGATCTAAAACATTAACCCCAGCATCCATTAAACCGTTTGCTAAAGATAACTTCAACTCATTAGAAGTAAGCCTAACATCAGCACCAACAACTACTGATTTAGGGGATAAAATATCTCCATATGCGCGCCCAATACGATAAGCGATATCCGCATTTAACTCTTTACCTATCTCACCTCTTATATCGTAAGCTTTAAAACAAGTTAACTTTTTAGACTCTACAACTGAGTTTGAGTTAATGTTTGCTCTTTTCTCATCTAATATTGCGTTATATGAATTTGATCCCTTTGACATTTATAAACCTTAAAAATCAAATTATTTAAATTAGTAGACTTAACTACGACCGTATTTATCTTTAAACCTTACAATATCATCCTCACCTAAATATGAGCCTGATTGCACTTCTATCAATTCAAGCGGAATAACACCTGGATTTTCTAACGCATGGACAACACCGATAGGAATATAAGTTGATTGATTCTCAGTTAATAATATTTCATTATCACCATTAGTGATTTTTGCAGTTCCAGACACAACAACCCAATGCTCAGCTCTATGATGATGCATTTGAACTGATAATTTTGCGCCTGGCTTAACTGTTATACGCTTTACTTGAAATCTTTCTCCGTTATCAAGAGAGTCATATTTCCCCCAAGGCCTATATACTTTACGGTGAAAAGTAGCTTCGCTTCGCACTTCTTTCTTCAACTCATTTACAATGGATTTAATTTCTTGTGCCTTATCTTTATGGGCAACTAAGACTGCATCTTTTGTATTTACAATAACTAAATCATCAACCCCAACTAAAGCAACAAGCTTATCATCACTCATAACTAATGAGTTCTGAGTATCGGTAGCCTTAATATCACCTCTGAAAACATTGCCATTATTGTCTTTCTCAGACACTTGCCATAAAGCGGAGAAACCACCGATATCATTCCAACCAGCATCCATAGGCACAACAACTGCATCAGTACTACCCACTTGTTGGCAAATAGGCTCCATAACTGCGTAATCAATAGATTCATCTGGACATGCTAAAAATGCTGATTTATTTATTCGAATAAAATCATTATCCACATCCTGTTGCTGCATTGATTTTTCACATGCTTCATATATATCAGGACGAAACTGTTTTAATACTGCCAAATAACGGCTTGCTTTAAACATAAACATACCGCTATTCCAATAAAATTCTCCAGAATGCACATAAGACTGAGCAGTTTCTAGATCTGGTTTTTCAACAAAGCTTGAAACTCTATAAGCAGAACCTAATTGATTTTTAACCATTTCTCCACGCTTTACGTAGCCATAGCCAGTCTCAGGTGTTTTTGCAACAATGCCAAAAGTAACAAGTTTATCATCTTGGGCATGAAAATAAGCTTGTTTAATCGATTTTTGAAATTTATATTTATTTTCTATTACATGATCTGCAGCTAAAACAAGCAAAATTGGCTCATCTTTATCTTGAATATTTTCTAATGCTTTAAATGCAGCCAGAGCAATAGCTGGTGCAGTACTTCTCGCTTCGGGCTCTAAAAATATACCGCTATGTTTCACACCTAGCTGCCGAATTTGCTCTGCTGCTATAAATCTATGCTCTTCATTACAAATAAGCATACTAGGTTGATTATTTAAACCTTCTAAACGGGATATAGTCTGCTGAAGCATTGTTTGCTCACCATAAAGTGATAAAAATTGCTTTGGGTAATTCCCTCTTGATAATGGCCATAACCGAGTACCAGAACCACCAGCCATAATTACGGGTAAGATCATAATAAAAATTCCTTTGTATTACTCATCATTATTTTTAACTGTTCGTGCCAATGACTTGCAGGGTAAATTTGATGTAATTGTATAGAATCAAGAAAGATAAATTGTGGTCTTTTATCTTTCTTTAATAAAATTAAGTTTTCTTTAAACTTTTATTAGTATATTGAATTACCTTCTTAATGTGTCAAGATACTTAACAAAACTTAGTATTAATAAAAATAGTTAGAGACTAGTATGTTTGGTAAGCACTTTTCCTCGTATTTGTTATTGCATTCTATTTATCTAGAAGCATAATAAAAACAAGCCTGCATTTAACATTCAGGCTAAATAAATCTTAATTATTTTGACAATTTTTTACGCATTTTATTTTTTCTGTGTTTCATCATTTTTTGCAGCTTTTCTTGTTGATCTTCATCTAATATATTCCAGATTTGATGTTTACCTCTGGCTTTAATAACAGATATTTCTAATTTGCTATCTTGATTACTGAGGAAAAAGTCACGAAAAGCTTGCTCATCAAATGTTTCGCTGTGTATTAATGCTTTAGTTTGCTGACGAGTCTCTTTACCAGCTTCTTTATATTGCTCTAAAGCCGACTTTTGTTGCTCTATAATTGATTTAATTTGTGATTGCTGTGCATCTGTTAAAGATAAAAACGATTTTGCACGATCAGATAACAACATGCGTTCAGGTGACATACCGGGTTTAGCAATAACTGAAAGACTGCTAAGTGAAGCCACTGATAATGCAGCGATTAAAAATACATTTGAGAATTTCATAATTAACCTTCCTATTAGTTGGGGAACGATTAAAAGTATAATCACTGTAATGAAAAGTAACGCAAACGTAAGTAAAGATTGTGTAAAGATAAACAGCCTTACCTAAAAAACGGTATGATTATATAAAAGAAGTTTAGGATAATTTAATGCAAATCTTATTAATTGATGATGATATTGAACTATGTGATCTTTTAAGTGAATACTTAGGGGTACATGGCTTTGATATTGTAACTGAAAATGATGGAAAAGCCGGTTTAGAACGTGCTTTAAAAGATGATTTTGCACTCATTTTATTAGATGTAATGTTACCAAAACTTGATGGTTTTGAAGTACTAAAGCAGTTTAGGCAAAAAAAATTGACTCCTTTAATTATGCTGACCGCACGTGGTGAAGATTTTGACCGTATTTTTGGTTTAGAACTCGGTGCGGATGATTACTTAGCTAAACCATTTAACCACAGAGAATTACTTGCACGTGTAAAAGCTATCACTCGAAGAATCGATCATATAAATAGCTTAAATAAAACACCAAGTCTTAATATGAATAGTATTAGAGTTTGCCCAAAGAGCCGTGAAGTCTTTGCTAATGAAAATGTACTCATGCTAACAGGTACTGAGTATGAAATTTTATTACTACTTATAAAAAATGCCAATGATATCATCAGTAAAGATGATATCAGTAACCAAGTTTTGGGTCGTAGACTCGTGGCTTTTGATCGCTCTATAGATATGCATGTGAGTAATATTAGAAAAAAAATCGCTGAGCATAGCCAAGGTGAAAAGATAAAAACGGTCAGAGGCTCTGGCTATATCTTTTTATCAGGGGAGTAAAAATGAAAATCTCCTCAATTGATCCTAGACGGTATTTATTTTTTAAAATATTTTTATGGTTTTGGTTAACTTTAGTCGCTACTGTTAGTTTATTAATTTTCTTAAGTAATATTGTAATTAACGATATTGCTTATGAACCCCTAAAAGGCCCTAAGCTAAAAAATTTACAGCATATTGCGCACAATATTGAACGCATGTCTAAAAAACGAGATACAGATATCCAAAAAATTGCAGATCATCCAAGAATAAAAAGATACCGCAGTTTATATTTTAAAGCTGAAAATCCTGAGAATAGCTTTTTGAACCGTAAAGAAGTAAAAGGGTTTGATGCTAGTTTACTTAGCTTTAGCAAAGACTTGCAACCTCAAGCTATTTTCGCCAAAGAGTTTCACGCTTTTGGGCCTATTAAAGTGGAAATAAAAGAAGGTTTATACTGGGTTTATGAAGTAAAACCTAATGGCAGGCAAAGTTTAGGAATTAAGCTGAAATTAATGCCAACTTGGCAAAAGTTAGCTGTATCTATAATCGCATCACTAGGCTTAAGTTTACTATTTAGTCGTACCTTAATTAGGCCTATTAACTCATTAAAAAATGCCGCATTTGCATTAGCTGATGGCAAGTTAAAAACACGTATAAAGGTAAAGCCAAACCGTAATGATGAATTAGCACAACTGACCAATGACTTTAATAAAATGGCTGAAAATTTAGAGAAACTCATGACAAGTCAAAAAAGGTTATTAGCGGATATATCCCACGAATTAAGATCTCCCTTAACTCGCTTGCAAATGGCTGCGGGTTTAGCGCAAATGCAACAAGACTCAAAAGAGAGTAACTATCTCTCCCGCATAGAAAAAGAAGCTAATACACTAGATGAAATGATAGGCGATGTTTTAAAGCTATCAAGATTAGAAGCCCAAAGCCAAATGCTAAATAAAGAACAACAGCCCTTTAATTTAGTATTAAAACCAGTTTTATCCGATGCTAAATTTGAAGCTAAGCAGAATAATAAGTCACTTAACATTATTGGTGAACAAAATAGTGAATTTTCATTTGATGGTCAAATTCTTTCAAGTGCTCTAGATAATGTATTAAGAAATGCAATTAAATACGCAAATAACGAGATCACTGTTAAGTTAAAACAAACTAAAGATGACATTGAAATTACGATATCTGATGATGGACCAGGCGTACCGGAAGCGGATTTAAATAATTTATTTGAACCTTTTTTTAGGGTTTCACAATCAAGACAGCGAAACTCTGGCGGTACAGGCTTAGGTTTGGCAATTTGTAAACATGCTATTTTAGCCCATAACGGCTGCATAAAATTGCACAACCAAAAAGATTCAGGGTTATCTGCCATAATAAAATTACCAACAAACACTGAAGGGGTTTAATGTTTTACAGTAGAGAAAGTGAACTTGTAAGTAACCAAAAGACAATAGAAAGTTTTTGGCAAAATAAAGTACAGCAAAAAATATTACCGACCTCAGGTGCTAACTTAGCCTTTGCTTATGTTATCCCTGAACAGGTTAAATATACCATAGTGGTAAGCTCTGGTAGGATAGAGTGTTTATTAAAATATAAAGAGCTTATTTGGGAATTTTATAACAATAACATTGCAGTTTTTATACTGGACCATAGAGGTCAAGGGTTATCAGAACGCACATTAAAAAATGCACACATCGGGCATATTAAGGATTTCTCTCAATACTCTACTGATTTTAACCAGTTTAACTTACAAGTTGTTGATAAGTATTCAAAAGGAAAAAAAATTCTGTTAGCTCACTCTATGGGTTCAGCCATTGCCTATAATTACTTAAATGAATATAAACATTCATTTGAAAAAGCCATTTTTTGCGCCCCTATGTTTGGCATTAATACAGGTAATATACCTTTATGGTTAGCTAAGTTTTTAGCGGTTAGCTTACATAAGCTGGGGTTTGGCGAAAGATACGCACCAGGTCAATCAAATTACCAAGCTAAAGATTTTAATGATAATGAACTTACACAAAGCAAAGCACGCTATCAGGTTTTCACAGACTGTTATCAAAATAATGAAAGTATAAAGTTAGGTGGAACTAGCATTGCTTGGCTTAATGGCGCTTTTAAATCTATGACTAAAGCGCTTAATAAACCAATTGATATACCAAGCTTAATATTACAAGCACAGGCAGATACCATAGTTTGTAATCAAGCCCAAACATTAGTGCATAATAAAATGCCACTTTCCAAACTGGTTATTTTAGAAAATGGCAAACATGAGTTGCTATGTGAAACAGATGATATTAGACAAAAAACACTTTCATTAATTTATGAGTTTTGTGACAAAACAGATAATGGGTCCTGATGTATTATAATATCAAGCTCGCCATCAATGCCCTCTTTTAATAAAGCCTCAACCTCTTCAGCTACCTGATGAGCAATAAGAAGTGGTAAATCATCATCTAACTCCACATGAAATTGAATAAACTTAGTTTTACCTGCTTGTCGTGTTCTTATATCGTGTAAACCATGTACTTTTGAATGACTATTAACTAACCGCTTTATGACTTGCTTTTCTTCATCAGGCAACTCTTTGTCCATTAAATGCGCCCCGCTTTCTACGCCAACTTCCCATGCGTTATAAAGCAAAAATATTGCTACACCTATGGTAAAGATAGGATCAGCAATAACCCAACCAAAACTTGCTAAGATCATCGCAGCCATAACGCTCGCATTTAATAACAAGTCGCCTTTATAGTGTAAAGAATCAGCTTTTATCGCAATCGAACCTGTTTTTTTAACAACCAAATTTTGAACAGAAATTAAAATTAAAGTACAAAAAATTGCAAATATACTCACGCCTATGCCTATATTAAAGCCTGAACTTGAGATTTCCACAGGGTTAATTAGCCTTTCAATACCATGAAATGCTAATAAACATGCACTGCCCGCTATAAATGCCGATTGTGCAAGCCCAGCTAGCGGCTCAGCTTTACCATGGCCATATCTATGATCATCATCAGCTGGCATTAAGGCATAGCGTAATACAAAGAAATTAATCAATGTTGCAGTAATATCCAATAAAGAATCGGTTAATGAACCTAGCATTGCAGATGAACCCGTTGAAAGCCAAGCCCACACCTTTGCAACTATCATTAAACTGACCATGACAATGGCTGTCCAGCTCGCAAGCTTTACCCAAAAATCATATCCTTTACCTTGCATATATAAAAATTCTCATTTAATTACTCGAATTGATAGCATACCATTTTTACTAAATTTGTTATGATGTTTATAACTTAATAAGCCGAGATTTTTATGTTAGATATCGTACTTTACCAACCTGAAATTCCACCAAATACTGGTAATATTATTCGTTTATGTGCCAATACAGGTTACGCATTACATTTAATAGAGCCTTTAGGTTTTGAATGGGATGATAAACGTATAAAGCGAGCAGGTTTGGATTATCATGAATTTAGCAATGTAAAAAGACACGCTAACTTAGAAGCTTATATTGAAAGTGAAAAACCAAATAAGATATATGCTTGTACAACAAAAGGTACTAAATTTTTTCATGAAGCCCCATTTGAAGCTGGTGACTGTTTGTTATTCGGTCCAGAAACCCGTGGCTTACCAATAGAAACAATTAATGCATTACCTGAAGAGCAAAGACTCAGAATTCCAATGCAACCAAACAGCCGAAGCATGAATTTATCAAATGCTGTATCTGTTTTTGTTTATGAATCTTGGAGACAACTTGGCTTTAAAGGCGCAAGTTAGACTCATTAACGTTAATTGCTAAACTCACATTTATAAAAAAACAAGCTAAGCTCTAATTACAAAAGGACTTGGCTTGTTGAAATATGACATCTGTAAATGCGCATAAATTTTGTCGTTTTACGCTCTTTTTTCTATTTTATTATTTCTTATTGTTTCACCTGTAACCCAGGCACAATCACCCATTGTTATTACTCAAACATCTCTTGATAATCAATTCAGTAAGCATATATCCCAAGATCCTAGAGGTGACTTCTGGTTATCTACAGACACTGGTGTATATCGCTTTGATGGACTGCACTTCAAAAAATAACCTCGCATATTATCCCTGGATTAAAAAGCTTTTCTTATAAACATATTTTGACAAACAAACATTTGATTTAGCTGATCAATAAAGAAAATAACCTTATAAAATATGATTTATCATCGAATAAAACAAAAGAGGTAATAACCTTAAACCAAGCTTTTATCAACCTAACAAAAAACAAACAAGGTACTGTTTGGTTACTCAATAATGATTTTAAGCTGAAATATATTAAAAATAATTGAGCCAAATAATGACTTAGGCTCAATTGAGGATAGTTATTATAATAAACATACAGACCTTATATGGTTAGCTACAAAAGAGGAAGTATGGAGCGCCATATTACAAAGTGAGTCGAATTTGTTATTTAATAAAGTCGCCTCAGGGGATACATCTAAGATATACGCCTCTGAAAAAAATGCCTTATGGGTAGTGATTAACAACAAGTTAAAACTATTCAATATCTTAACTAATAAGTTTACCTTCAGGCCAACACATATTACAAATTCATAATGCAAATGACCCCTTAATAAAAAATACCCAAATTACTTTTGTAGTTAAAAAAACACCATTTTCATTATTATGGTTTTTACTATTGACTAGTATCTGCCTGCTTTTAGCTATTTATCAAATTATTAAATTTAAAATAATAAAATCGACTCCGATACCTTAACTTCGGCTTTATTAAAACAAACAAAAGAAGCGATTTGGTTCGCTAATAATGAATTTAAAATTCAAAAAAGTTAATGAAATTTTCACTCAAATCACAGGCTTTGATGAGTCTCAAAGTAAATCTACTCCTGAACTTTTAAGCCAAGAACATAACTTATCACAAGGAATCGAAAACGAAGAGTTAGTGCTATTTTATCAGCCAAAATATAATACAAAGCAAAATAAAATAGTTGGTTTTGAGGCCTTAGCACGCTGGCCACAGCTAGATGGCACTATGGTAAGCCTGATGACTTTATTCCCATCGCTGAGAGTAACGGCATGATAGTGCCTCTCACTTTAAGCTTATTTAAACAAGCCTGCAAACAAATCAAACTATGGCGAAGTAGTATTGATTTAAATGGTCGCATTGCCATCAATTTATCGGCTAGGCATTTTCAGCAAGTAGATTTGGTTAAAGATCTGACTCATTGTCTTGCCGTTTATAATATTAGTGGGCGTACAATTGAATTAGAAGTCACTGAAAGTGCGATGATGGACAATCCTGACTTTGCTTTAAAGCAAATGAAAAAACTAAAAGCGCTAGGGTTACAATCGCACTTGATGATTTTGGTACTGGTCATTCATCTTTAAATTATTTAAAAAATTTCCCATAGATAGATTGAAAATTGATAGGTCTTTTATAATAGATATTACAAGCTCTGAACAAGATAGAAATATTACTTCAACTATCATTCAGTTAGCAAAGTATTTAAATATTGAGGTGATTGCTCAAGGCGTTGAAACTAAAGAGCAGGCTTATTTATTAAATATAATGGGGTGTCAGGTTATTCAAGGATATTATTTTAGCCGACCAATACCAGCGAGTGATGTGATTAACTTAATCAAACAGCCGACTAAAATACAAAATAGCTAACTTTCAGATTTCTTCTCTCTTCCAAGTAATGACATAGCAGCATCTTTAACATCTTTACCTTGATACAATACTTGATAAATTTGTTCAGTGATCGGCATTTCAACTCCAACTCTTTGTGCTAAGTTATATACTTCTTTGGTATTACGATAACCTTCAACAACCTGGCCAATTTCAGTAATTGCCTGCTCAACAGCAGAGCCTTTACCTAGCGCTAAACCAAAACGTCTATTCCTAGATTGATTATCCGTACAGGTTAAGATCAAGTCGCCTAAACCGGCCATACCCATAAAGGTTTCTGGTTTTGCACCTAAAGCAGATCCTAAACGACACATTTCAGCTAAACCACGGGTGATCAAAGCTGTTCTGGCATTGGCACCAAAGCCAGTACCATCAGAAACACCCGCACCAATTGCAATCACATTTTTAACCGCACCGCCCAGTTGCACACCAACAAAATCATTATTAGTATAAACACGGAACGAGCGACAACAATGCAATAAATCAGATAATGAATCGATTAAATCTGTATCAGTTGAAGATAAAGAAATTGCAGTTGGTAAACCTAATGCCATTTCCTTAGCAAATGTCGGTCCAGACAATACACCTAAAGACACTTCATCACCTAATGCATCTTTTGCGACATCTTGTAATAAACGTCCTGTATTTGGCTCTAAACCTTTTGTAGCCCAAACAATTTTAGTGCCTAGCTGTAAAAATGGTTTAATGCTTTTTAATGTATCGGCAAATGCATGACTTGGTACCACAACCAAAACGATTGGGCAATCACTGACTGCTTTTTCGATATCTGACTCTAAAGAAAGAGATTCCGGAAAAGTTACATCTGGCAGGTAACGCTGATTAGTGCGAGTTGATTCAAGTTCATTAATCGCACCTGAGTCTCTCCCCCATAAGCGTATAGGGTGTCCATTTCTCGCTAAACAAATAGCAAGGGCGGTCCCGTAAGAGCCCGCCCCCAATACTGTCACAGCATTTTTTGCTGTAATAGTCATAACTTAAGCGTTTACTTCAGTTGCTTGCTGTTCAGCTTGTGCAGCACGTTGCTGTACATATTGACCAAATAATGCGTCAAAGTTAACTGGTGCAAGGTTAAGCTGTGGAAAAGTACCACGGTTAACTAAGTTAGCTACTGTTTCACGTGCATATGGGAATAAAACGTTCGGGCAGAAAGCACCTAACATATGCGCCATTTGACCTTCTTCAAGCTCAGCAATTGCAAAAATACCAGCTTGTTGTACTTCACATAAGAATGCGGTTTCTTCACCTAAAGATGCAGTCACAGTAAGAGAAAGAACAACTTCAAATACACCTTCGTCTAATTTGTTAGAACGCGTATCTAAATCAAGTTTAACTTCTGGCGTCCATTCTTTTTGGAAAATAGCTGGAGAATTTGGCGTTTCAAAAGATACGTCTTTTGTAAAGATACGTTGAATTGAAAACTGTGGTGCTTGTTGTTCTTGTGCTACACTTTGTTCTTCTGACATTGTTATTTCCTATTGAAATCTATTTAATTATTTTAAAATTCTTTGGTAAAACTTATTACTAATTTAGTAATGTATCTAATTTACCTTGCGCTTCTAAATGCATCATATCATCGCAACCACCGATATGTTGTTCACCAACAAAGATCTGTGGCACAGTATAACTGCCGTTAGCTTTATCTATCATTTCATTTCTGAGTTCAGGCTGCTGACCAATATCGAATTCAGTAAATTCAATATTTTTATGGTTTAATAAAGCCTTAGCTCTGACACAGTATGGGCAATATGCTTTAGTGTAAATAACAACATTATTCATTTTCAATTCCTACTTACCTGAAGTCATCGGTAAACCAGCGCCTTGCCAAGCTCCAATACCACCAGTAAGGGTAGAAACTTGCGTAAAACCAGCTTTATATAAGCTATCTGCAACACCTGATGCCGTCATACCTGTGACACATACAACTATAATGGGATCGTTTTTATGCTTTTCAATAGTTGAAAACTCTTTTTGTTTTGCTTTTTCTGAAGCTAAATGAACTGAGTTTGCAATATGACCTTTATTAAAGTCAGCTTGAGCTCTTATATCTAAAATAACTGCATTTTCACGGTTAACTGCCATCGTTAATTGCTGAGGGTTAACCTGTTTTATAGGAGAAAACTTAGATTTAAACCAGCTCATGATTAGCATTACTGCAATACCAACCCAAATTAAACTTAACCCAATATTATTTGTAATAAATTCGATATATTGTTCCATTGACCTTCCAATTAATTCATTTGCATATAAAACAAAAGCAGCAGTATACATGCTCCTTTCTCTCAATACCAACTGAGTAATTTTACAAATTAAAATAAATACAACTTAAGTGAATTATTTTAATATCAGAATTTCTTTGCGGATTTTATCAGCAAAAAGCGGTAAGCTAAGGCCTGATTAATCAAAATTTAATTCTTCGTCTTGCTTTTATAAACAAGGATCACCAATGACACTGCAAAAAAAGCCACTTGTACTTATTATTTTAGATGGTTGGGGCTATAGCGAAAAAACGCAAAGTAATGCTATTTTAGCTGCCAATACACCTGTAATTGATAAACTTTGGCAAGATTACCCAAGTACTTTAATTTCAGGTTCAGGTTTGGATGTTGGACTTCCTGACGGTCAAATGGGTAATTCAGAAGTAGGTCATGTCAATTTAGGTGCCGGCAGAATCGTTTATCAAGACTTCACCCGCATTACTAAATCTATACATGATGGGGAGTTTAATCACAATCCTGTATTAGTAAAAGCAATCGATAAAGCAGTCGAAAATAACAAAGCAGTGCATTTGATGGGACTTTTAAGCCCAGGCGGTGTTCATAGCCACGAAGAACATATATTAGCAGCAATTGATTTAGCGGCAGAACGTGGCGCTAACGAGATTTACTTACACGCATTTTTGGACGGTCGAGATACGCCACCTAGAAGCGCAAATAACTCATTAACTGCGGTAGATGAGAAGTTTGCATCAATAGGCAAAGGTCGTACAGCAAGCATTATTGGACGCTATTTTGCAATGGATAGAGATAATCGCTGGGATCGTGTAGAACAAGCATATAACTTAATGGTAACGGGTGAATCACAATTTACCTATGCGACTGCGAATGAAGCGCTTGAAGCTGCCTATGCACGAGATGAAAATGATGAATTTGTAGCGGCTACAAGCATTCAAAGTGAAACGGATTCATCTGCCACTATAAATGATGGCGATGCAGTTATTTTTATGAACTTTAGAGCCGATCGCGCTCGTGAAATGACACGTGCATTTGTTGATGCCGATTTCTCTGGTTTTACTAAACAAAAAGCACCAAAGTTAGCTGATTTTGTGATGCTTACTGAATATGCAGCAGATATAGAAACATCAAAAGCATTTCCACCAAATAAATTAGACAATGTACTAGGTGAATGGTTAGCAAAACATAATAAAACACAGTTACGTATATCTGAAACAGAAAAATATGCCCACGTTACTTTCTTTTTCAGTGGCGGCAAAGAAGACTTATTTAAAGGTGAAACGAGAGAACTTATCCCATCACCTAAAGTTGCGACATATGATTTACAGCCAGAAATGAATTCAGAGTTACTCACCGATAAATTAGTAGCAGCAATCCATAGCGGCGAACATGATGCCATTATTTGTAACTATCCAAATGGTGATATGGTTGGTCATTCAGGTGTATTTGATGCTGCAGTAAAAGCCTGTGAAGCAGTTGACCACTGTATTGGTCGTATCGTAAAAGCACTTGAAGAAACAGGCAGTGAAGCTTTGATCACCGCAGATCACGGTAATGCAGAGCTGATGAAAAACCCTGAAACAGGTCAAGCACACACAGCCCACACAAATGAACCTGTACCTTTTATATATGTTGGCAGAAATGCGCAAGCTTTTGAAGGTAAAGCACTCAGTGATGTTGCGCCTACTATGCTGCACCTTATGGGCATGGAGCAACCTGAAGAAATGACAGGTTCAGTCATCATGCAGCTTAAATAACTGGTTTATTTATGCGAACTATTAAACAGTTACTTGCTTTAACTGTTTGTTTAATTTCGGTTTCACTAACATCTGTTAGTGCAACCGAAAAACAAACTGAGCAAGACTTAAATCAAATACAAAAAACGCTAAAATCTAGTGTCGATAAACTTAAAACGCAAAAACAAAAAATAAATAAGATTGAAAGCACATTAAAAGAATCAGAATTAGCGATAGCCAAAAACTCAAAGTCACTTAATGAACTTGATTTTTCTATCGAGCTTAATAGAAGTGAACAGAACCAATTACAAAAACAAATAAAAAAGCTCACTCAAAATAAAAAACAGCAACAAAAAGCGCTATCAAGCCAATTAAAAAGTGCTTATATGACAGGCAGTCATGACTATAGTAAACTTTTATTAAATCAAGAAAATATAGCAACATTTGAAAGAACTCTCACCTATTACAGTTATCTTAATAAAGCACGATTAACCCAGCTTGATAAGTTAAAGATTACACTTATTCAATTAGAAGAAAAACAAAATGAATTAGCACAGACCCAAGCCAAATTGCTGACATTATTAGCCGAACAAAAACAAAACAGGAAATCGCTATTAATTGCAAAAAGCAAAAGAAAAGGAAATTTAGCTTTATTAAAAAAACAATTCACAAATACAACTAGCTCAGTTGAATATTTGAAAAAAAATGAACAAATTTTAATTGAAACCCTAAAAAACTTACAAGAAGATATAAAACAACAGCTTACGTTTGAAGGACTAAAAAGTACTAAAGGCAAGTTAAAATGGCCAAGTAGAGGTCGATTAAAACATAAATTTGGCCAAAGAAAGTATGGGAAATTAAAATGGAAAGGAGTGCTTATTAACGCCAAAGAAGGTGCGTCAGTTACAACCATTCATAATGGTAAGGTTGTTTTTGCTGACTGGCTCAAAGGTTTTGGTTGGGTAATCGTGATAGATCATGGCAAAGGGTTTATGAGTTTATATGGCCATAATCAGGCATTATTAAAAAGTGTTGGAGAGGAAGTTTCTCAAGGTGAATTGATCGCTTTAGTCGGTCAAAGCGGTGGACAAGAGAATCCTGGTCTATACTTCGAAATACGGCATAAGGGACAAGCTATTAATCCTACAAAATGGTGTAAGCGAATTTAAGACTTTAATTGGCTACACCCCCAACCCCGGGAGTAGCCAATGCATATATCATTAAAATTTAATCAGTTTCTTAGCTTTATCATCATTCTATTAGCATTTTATTTTTCACCTGTCAGTTCAGAGGAAACAAGTTCAAAGCTTACTAATGCTAATATGAAACATATTTTGGAGCATATCCAAACTTTTTATGTTGACGAAGTAAATACACAAAAACTCAATAGTTCAGCTGTTGATTCAGTTTTAAAGCAATTAGACCCCTACTCTGAGTACTTAGACGAACAAGAGCTCGAAGACCTATTTAATATAACCAATGGCCAATACACAGGCCTAGGAATAGAAGTCGAGATGCGTGATGAGCATATCGTAATCATCGCATCTTTAAACAACTCCCCTGCAGCGCAAGCGGGTTTACAAAAGGGCGATATTTTACTGTCTATCAATGGTCAAACGGTGATCAACAAACAAATTAAACAAGTTGCGACTTTGATCAGTAAAACAGAGACCTCCGCTGTAAACTTAAGCATAGCCAGATCTGGATTTTCAACCCCCCTAGACTTTGAAGTTGAACGTCAAATAATAGAATTAGAAACTGTCACAAGTAAGGTGGATATTGCAGGTTATGCCTATTTACGCATCGTGAGTTTTAATAACCATACACTGCATGATGTTGCCAGACATATAGCAAGATTGAAAACTGAAAATGGTTTGCCTCTAAAAGGCCTGTTAATTGATTTAAGAGATAACCCTGGCGGTATTTTAGATAGTGCGGTTGCTATTTCAGATTTATTTTTGCGAGGCGGTATTATAGTATCAACTAAAGGTCGTTTTTATGACGCTAACCAGGTTTTTACAGCAAGTAATTCAGATATATTAAATGGTGCACCTATGGTGGTATTAATTAATAAAGGTTCGGCATCAGCGGCTGAAATCTTAGCCGGCGCCTTAAAGGATAATAAACGTGCGACGATAGTAGGCACTCGATCATATGGCAAAGGTTCAGTGCAATCGCTTATCCCACTAGGCAATGGTCAAACAGCATTAAAACTTACTACAGCTAAATATTATACACCTTCAGGTATTTCAATTGATGGCATAGGCATTACACCTGATATCCCTATTACACAATCAAGCCTTCCTCAATCGGATAAATTAGCTATAATGAACCTAAGTAAAGGTAAAGAAAACCAAGTATTTACTTCAACTTTTAAAGATGTGCAATTAGCTAAAGCACAAAAAATACTAGAGCAATAATCGCCACTTTTAAGAAAGTAGCATTTACCTAAGTTAAAACAATAGATATTATTGATTTAACTTAGGTTGTAATAAAAAATAATAATAAGAATAAAAAGTGCACTTAAAATCAAAATTACTCGCTTTAATGCTGCTAACGCAATGCAGTATGGCTAAGGCAAACCAAGTCGCAATCATTATTGACGATATTGGTTATCACAAAAACGACTTGGAAGCGGTCAAGCTTCCAGGGAGTATATCTTATTCCATTTTACCTTATACTCCTTTTGCAAAAGCATTTTCCGAACAAGCAAGAGAGAGAAATAAAGAGCTTCTATTACATATTCCAATGCAAGCTTTAAGCGGTAAAGCATTAGGTCCTGGTGCGCTTACTGAAGAAATGACAAAGTCTCAAATTCAAAATACTTTAAAGAAAGCTTTAAATGAGTATCCATGTGTAAAAGGCGTAAATAATCATATGGGCTCTTTTTTAACGCAACAAATACAACCTATGGCATGGACCATGGAAGTACTGCAAGAAAGGGGGTTATATTTTTTAGATAGTAAAACGACAACAAAAAGCCAAGCTCAGAACATGGCTAATCTCTTTAATGTAGATAATGTTGGCAGGCATGTGTTTTTAGATAATATACCTACAGAAAAACAAATGAAATTTCGAATGAGGCAGTTGATCCGCATTGCCAATAAGCGAGATTATGCCATTGCGATTGCCCACCCTTACCCAGAGACACTTGCATTTTTACAAACAGAGCTACCTAAACTTAAAGCCCAAGGCATTAAACTTGTGCCTTTATCTCAACTTGTTGAAAATAAATATGTGAAACTGGCATCGGCTAAAAAATCTGAACTATAGCCAACTAATTTGTAAACCGATCTAAAAAAGGTTTGCTCTTGGAGCAAACCTTTTTATTAAGTATTTTTTAGAATGACGCTATACTAATTCTATTAAGCAACCATAGTTGCTTGTAGTTTTTTCATTGCTGTTTTTTCTAGCTGGCGAATACGTTCAGCTGAAACGTCATATTTTTGCGCTAATTCTTGTAATGTAGCTTTTTGGTCCATTAACCAACGAGAACTTACAATATCTTTTGCACGTTCATCAAGTGTATTAATAGCAGCAAACAAACGGTTTTGAGATTGTTTTTTATACTGGTCTTGTTCTACACCATCAGCTAAATCTAAGCTATTATCTGTTAAGTACTGAACTGGAGAGTAAGATGTTGCTTCAGATGAATCATCAGTATCATCAGAGCCCATATCAAATGCCATATCTTGGCTACTCATACGAGATTCCATCTCACGTACTTCTTTTTCACTCACACCCAGAGCATCTGCTACAGTGCTTACTTCATCTTGATTAAACCAACCAAGACGCTTTTTGTTTTTTCTTAGATTAAAAAACAATTTACGTTGCGCTTTAGTGGTCGCAACTTTAACAATGCGCCAATTTTTTAATACAAATTCATGGATTTCAGCTTTTATCCAATGAACTGCAAATGAGACTAAACGCACACCTACAGTTGGGTCAAATCGTTTAACCGCTTTCATCAATCCAATATTACCTTCTTGCATCAAATCAGCTTGTGCTAAACCATAGCCTGAATAACTTTTAGCAATATGAGCTACAAATCTTAAGTGAGAAACAATTAGTTGCTTAGCAGCAGACAAATCGCCTTCTTGTTGTAATTTAACAGCCAATGATTTTTCTTCTTCAGCAGTTAGCATAGGGATAGTACCCACAGTTTGTAGGTAAGCTTCATGGCTACCTGCACTTTGAGGAACAGTTAATGCTAATGTATGTAAATTATCGCTCATATTTAACCTCTAGGATCCATCTTTCAAATCATTTTAGCAGTCTTTCTCTAAGAGTGCTAACTTAAATTTAATCGTTTTGACCTAAATGTCAAGTCTTAAGTTCAAATGAATTTTCAATATAAGAATAACTAAAGAGGGTGAGTGAAAGCGAGAGCATAAGTGTTACAAATCATGTCTTTTAGCACTCTACATAGTGAGAGTGCTAATTAT
Organism: Pseudoalteromonas sp. '520P1 No. 423'; assembly: GCF_001269985.1. Classification (NCBI taxonomy): domain Bacteria; kingdom Pseudomonadati; phylum Pseudomonadota; class Gammaproteobacteria; order Alteromonadales; family Pseudoalteromonadaceae; genus Pseudoalteromonas; species Pseudoalteromonas sp. '520P1 No. 423'. Next base: position 3,698,093 of record NZ_BBZB01000001.1, read on the forward strand.
TTAATTTTATTAGATTTTATCTGGCTCTATTGTTTTAATATAACGTTTAACCGAAAGAAAAGAGCCAAAAAGCCCCAATAATACAGCTAAAATTATTAAATTCATAAATTCAAAAAAAGATAAGCCTTGTAATAAAAACTCTGCTTGATAAACACCTGCAACTTCAGAAACCGCAGAGCCTAACCACCACATCATTAACTCAATACAGATATAAGCAAAGAAACCGCCAATAACCCCATACCAAATACCAGTCCATAAAAATGGCGTTTGAATAAATTGATTTGTTGCACCTACAAGCTTCATTACCTGAATTTCTTCTTTCTTATCCATAATTGATAATCTGATTGTATTACCGATTATCAAAATCACCGAAGTAAGTAATAAAAATGCAATGGTGATAACGCTTTCGCGTAATAAACTCAATAAAGCGTTAAGGCGCTCAAGCCACTCTATGTCTAATTTTCCAAAATCTATCTCACGTTCATCTTCAAGTTTAGTAAGTAATTTACGAGCAGTTTCTGGTTGAGAGTGCCGTTTAGTTGGCGTTATTGAGATAACACTTGGCAAAGGATTTGAATCTAAATAGTCTAATGCCTGACCAAAACCTGAAACCTGTTTGAACTCTTTTAGAGCAGTATCATTTGAAATGTAGGTTACAGCAGATATTTCAGGATATAAATTTAAGCGTTTAACTAAGCTATTTGTTTCTTTCTCTGACAAGCCTTGTTTTACAAATAACGATATTTCACTGGCATTTTCAAAACCACTACTCACTTGCTGAACATTTTTAACAACTAGATAAAGTGTTGTTGGTAAGGTTAAACTCACGCCTAATACAGCGATCGTCATCATAGATGCTGTTGTCGTACGCCACATTTCTCCTAAACTATGTACACCTTGACGCATAATATTTAATACAACAAAGTACCAGGTCATAACTAAAGAAGTATCTGTATTAGTGGCTTGAGTTACTCTGCTTTTAAATAATAAACTCATGATATATCTGCCTTAAGCGGATCTAATAACAATTTGCCTTTATTGAGTGTTAAATTGTGGTATTTCATACGTGCAATTAACCCTAGATCATGAGTCGCAATAAGCACCGTTGTGCCATGGCGATTAAAGTCTTCAAATAACTTAAGGATCTCCCAGGATAGCTCAGGATCTAAATTACCCGTAGGTTCATCAGCTAATAAAATAGGGGGGGAATTTACAATTGCACGGGCAATACCTACTCTTTGTTGCTCTCCACCAGATAGAGTTTCAGGATAACACTTAACTTTACTAAGTAAGCCAACTTTATCTAAGGCAGCATGTACGCGTTTTGTAATATTTTTACGATGCATACCTTCTATCACTAAAGGTAGTGCAACATTATCAAAAATATTGTGCCTCGCTAATAGTCTGTGATTTTGAAAGATCATGCCAATATCACGTCGCACGAAAGGAACTTGTGATTTAGAAATTGAATTTAAATCAACGCCATTGATCATCACATTACCGGCTGAAGGTCGTTCCATTACACTGATCAGTTTTAGTAATGTACTTTTTCCTGCACCACTATGACCTGTTAAAAAAGCTAACTCACCTGCTTTAAGATGAAAGCTTACTTTCTCTAGCGCAGTATGTCCGCCGGGATATGTCTTACTTACTTCCTGAAAATTTATCATTATTATTTTTTATTTAAGTTATTTCATTAAGTTAATATATTAATAGATATAAAAAAGGGCGCTAAGCGCCCTTCTACTATATCTTTATTTCATTCATTAAGCATTATTTTTGATTTTCAGTATCTTGACTAAATAAAGCATCTATAAAATCTTTGCTTTTGAAAGGTCTTAAATCATCAATGCCTTCACCAACACCTATGTATCTAATTGGAATATTAAATTTGTCTGCAACCGCAAAGATAACGCCACCCTTTGCAGTACCATCTAACTTAGTTAATGTAATCCCAGTTAGCCCTACAGCCTTATTAAATAAATCAACTTGGCTAATGGCATTTTGACCAGTACCAGCATCTATTGTAAGCATTACTTCATGTGGCGCGTTTGGATCTAACTTTTTCATCACTCGAGATATTTTTTCAAGTTCTACCATTAAGTGGTCTTTATTTTGTAAACGCCCAGCGGTATCTGCAATTAAAACATCTACTTTACGTGCTCTTGCAGCTTCTAACGCATCAAATACAACTGATGCACTATCAGCACCAGTATGCTGTGCAATTACAGGGATATCATTTCTTTCACCCCAAACTTGTAACTGCTCAACAGCTGCGGCTCTAAAGGTATCACCAGCGGCTAACATAACTGATTTACCTTGTTCTTGAAACTGCTTAGCAAGTTTACCTATGGTTGTTGTTTTACCAACACCATTTACACCTACCATTAAGATAACAAAAGGCGTATGTTCTTCTAATTCTATATCAAGTGGTTTTTCTGCTTGCTCAAGCATATTAGCCATATCTTGTTTTAGAATTTCATATAAAGCTTCACCGTCTTTAAGTTGTTTACGATCAGCGGTTTTAGTTAATCCATCAATTAACTTAACGGTTGTATCAACACCTAAATCAGCAGTTAATAGTTGAGTTTCCAAGTCTTCAAATAAATCATCATCAATTTTTTTACCTGAAAATATACTCGCTAAACCAGAACCTAAATTTTGCTTGGTTTTTATTAAGCTATTTTTTAGTTTGCTGAAAAAACCTTGTTTCTTTTTCGGTTTTTCTGATTTTTCTTGCTCTAAACGCTCAGGTTCAACGCGTTCTTGCTCTGAAGCTTGTTCTTGTGCCAAACGCTCTGCTTCAACTCGAGCCTGTTCTGCAGCTTGTTCTTGAGCCAAACGCTGCGCTTCAACTCGAGCTTGTTCTGCAGCTTGTTCTTGAGCCAAACGCTGCGCTTCAATTCGTTCTTGTTCTGCAGCTTGCTCTTTTGCTAATAGTTCAGCTTTTTCTTGCGCTAAACGCTGCGCTTCAATTCGTTCTTGCTCTGCAGCTTGCTCTTTTGCTAATAGTTCAGCTTTTTCTTGCGCTAAACGCTGCGCTTCAATTCGTTCTTGCTCTGCAGCTTGCTCTTTTGCTAACTGCTCTGCTTTTTCTTGCGCTAAACGCTGCGCTTCAATTCGTTCTTGCTCTGCAGCTTGCTCTTTTGCTAACTGCTCTGCTTTTTCTTGCGCTAAACGCTGCGCTTCAATTCGTTCTTGCTCTGCAGCTTGCTCTTTTGCTAACAGTTCTGCTTTTTCTTGCGCTAAACGCTGCGCTTCAATTCGTTCTTGCTCTGCAGCTTGCTCTTTTGCTAACAGTTCTGCTTTTTCTTGTGCTAAACGCTGCGCTTCAATTCGTTCTTGTTCTGCAGCTTGCTCTTTTGCTAGCAGTTCTGCTTTTTCTTGTGCTAAACGCTGCGCTTCAATTCGTTCTTGTTCTGCAGCTTGCTCTTTTGCTAGCAGTTCTGCTTTTTCTTGTGCTAAACGCTGCGCTTCAATTCGTTCTTGTTCTGCAGCTTGCTCTTTTGCTAACTGCTCTGCTTTTTCTTTCGCTAAACGCTGCGCTTCAATTAGTTCTTGCTCTGCAGCTTGTTCTTTTGCTAATAGTTCAGCTTTTTCTTGTGCCAAACGTTCTGCTTCAATTTTTGCTTGTTCAGCGGCTTCTTGTGCTGCTAACTCTTCAGCTTTTTGTGTTTCTTCGTTATCTTTTTTGCCGCCAAAACCTAACCAAGAAAGAAATTTATTTTTTTTTGCCATGCTTGTTAATAACCACTCAAATAAATCTGATAAAATGTATATATACGCAATCTTGCAATGTTAACACTTTCATAGAAGACTTTCACATAAGATGAAGAAAAAGACGACTAAATCAAATAAAAGCAATGCAGGTCATATTCGGATCATTAGCGGTCAATATCGTGGTCGTAAACTACCAGTGCAAGATGTAACAGGATTACGACCAACAACTGATCGTGTAAAAGAAACCGTTTTTAATTGGCTAATGACAGATATCAGAGATGCCAAGGTGCTTGATTGCTTTTCAGGCTCTGGCGGTTTAGGTTTTGAAGCTTTATCAAGGTTCGCAAAAAGTGCGACTTTTTTAGAGTTAGATCAAGGGGCAGCTAAACAGCTTAAAGACAATTTACAAACGCTAAAAGTTGAAAATGCGCAGCTAATTGTAGGTGATACATTGAAATTATTAGAACAGTTAAATGAAAAATTTGACTTAGTATTTGTAGATCCGCCATTTAGACAAGACCTTGCACAAATAAGTTGCCAAAAAATAGAAGATTTTTCTCTACTCAATGAAGATGCATTAATATATTTAGAAATAGAAAGTGACTTAAAAGGATTTAAAGCACCCAACAACTGGCAATTAATAAAAGAAAAAAATGCAGGGCAAGTAAGTTATCGCCTTTATCAAAGATAAAATAACTTTAGCGAAGCTCATTATGATGAAGCTTCGCTAAAATGTCCTTTATTCGCAATATTTACTTAAGTATTTTTTGAAAATAGGGTCACTCGCAGCTAACTCTTTTTGTTCTTCAAGAATATCTTTCAATATCTGCTCAGAAGTTAAAGGATTTGCCAAAACAACTCTAAATACAACTGTTGGTAATTTATTATACTGAGCAGGTGTTAATCGTGTACGAGATACAAATGAGAACCCTTGTTCCCTTTGTCTCTTTTGAATACTTGCTGTTAAGCGATTCAATGCGATGTAGATATCTAACTTTGTTTGCTCATCTAAGGCGTCTTCACCTTCTGCGAGTAACAGTTGTTTAATTTTTTGTGGTACATACCTGTAAGTTAAAATACACAGTTCAGGCTCAGTAACCACCTCAAAATCATTTGATGAATGAATTAAATCAGCAAAAAAACGGGCTTTTTCTATGCCTTTATCAATCAACATTTCATAGCCTTCACGGCCAATGATCTGCAAACATGCATGCACTAGCATTGCCATTCCAGGGCGACTTCCCTCTAGTGTATGACTACCTAAATCTTTTGAACCTTTTCTTAAGATATATTCAGCATGATGCTCTATTACATTTGAAGCTTCAGGGTTTTTAAACAAAACTAATCCTGATCCCATAGGAACATACATTTGTTTATGTGCATCTATCGTAATTGAATCAGCTCTTTCTACGCCTTTGAGCAAATGTCTATTGTTGTTCGATAATAAAGTTGCGCCACCCCAAGCTGCATCAACATGAAAATGACAGTCTAGCTCTTCACTTAAATCCGCTAATTCTATTAAAGGATCTATGTTGCCCGTTTCAGTAGTACCAGCAACACCCACGATAGCCATCACTTTAATGCCTTGGCTTTCAAGCTCATGTGCTTTTTCTCGCATAGCCTGTACATTAACTTTATTATCATCAGCCGTTTCAATCGCTATAAAGTTATTTCGACCTACCCCTAAAATATCTGCAGCTTTACCCAAAGAGTAATGTGCTCGTTCAGATACTAAAACAGCGAGTCCTTTATAGCCATAATGCAACATTGCAGCCATTAAGCCTTCACTTGTAATACCTTTAAAGTCACCATCAGATTTTAATAAGCGATTGCGTGCAATCCATAATGCAGAAATATTAGCGATAGTACCGCCTGAACAAAAAGCACCTAAGGAGTTTTTAGCGCTGTGCATCCACTTCTGATAAAAGTCATCATTTTCGCCATACACTAAATGGTGCATCATGCCTAAAACTTGTCTTTCTAATGGCGTAAATGCTTTTGATGTTTCAATTTTTACTAAATTTTGATTCAAGCCAACCATTAACTTAGATAAAGGCAAAACAAAATGCGGTAAAGCTGAGGTCATATGACCAACAAAACTAGGCGCAGCCGTATGAACAGAATGAGCAACAAGTTTTTCCATTATGGTATTCGCATGATCAGAAACAAATGTGGGTTGCTCTGGTATTTGTGAGTCTTGAAAGTCTTTTTCAATTTCATGCAATGGTTTTTCAATAGCGGCTATGTTTTCATTTAAAAAACCCACTAAGTTACTTGAAATTTCTTTTTCGATTCTATTTAAAGTTGATCCCGGCGCTTCGGGAGCGGTAAAAATCCGCATTAAACTTTCTTCAGAAGCTACTGCACTGCGCTTTATATTCATTTGTTGCTCGTTCATTGACTGTCTTTAAGTAAACAATTTGATCTAATCACGGTTAAGGTCTTAGCAAATTTCGTTAACTTTACTCAAAAATCTATAAAATGTCTCGTTATTAGCTAAATTTGTCAGTCTATTTGTAACTAAAATATCAAATATTGCGAATTTATAAATAAAAATTAAGCAAATTTGTTTTTAAAATCACTTCCATAAATTGAAATTTGGTCATAAAAAAGCGAACTAAATAGTCCGCTTTTATGTTTACTAAGCTATAACGCTATAACAAGCCTATGGCTTTTTTGCCCACTGGCCCAATACTTTCGCTCAAACGGTGTAATTGACTCATCTGATTGATAGAGCTCCACTTGCGTTTTAAGCTTTGCAAGCTCCAATGCACGAGCGAATTCATCAACATAAGTTTTCCAATTACTTCTCAGTTCCAACTTGCCACCTAATTGAATTATATAAGGGAAAACAGCAGCACCGTGCCAACGACGCTGTAAATGCTTCGCTTTAGGCCAAGGGTTTGGATATAACAAATAATGGTGACTAATATGCCATTTTTGCTCAACAGCCAAGCGCCAAAAATCATTTAAATCTGCACGAGCTAAAATATACTGGCCTTCTTCAGTTTGTTTATACTCAACATCGTGTTTTTCTAACCTATGCGCAGACTTATCTATCCCGATAACCAGAGCATCAGGGTGCAACTTAGCGATATTGGCTGTGCTTTCACCTACACCACAGCAAGAGTCTAAAATAATATCACCGGCGAATGCTTTCACTTTGGCATTGATTTCATCAAATGCAATTTGTGTATGTTTGCTAATTGGCTTTTTAAATTCAGCATTTAAGTGGCGTAATACCACCTCATCAAGCTTTTCATTTAAACCAGTTTGGTTTGTTGTAATGCTTCTTGAATTGGCTGGATTTGAATTTGATTCATTCATTAATGACGTAGCCCTATGCCTTTTTTAATTAATGTTAATGCGGTAATAAATAACACAGTAATAAATACCAGTAATACCGTAAATGCTACTGTTAAGTTCACATCTGTATAACCTAAAAACCCAAATCTAAACGCATTTACCATATAAATAATAGGATTTATTTGCGATACAGTTTGCCAAAAATCAGGCAATAATGTGATTGAGTAAAATACGCCACCTAAATAAGTCAGTGGTGTTAAGATAAATGTAGGGATTATGCTGATATCATCAAAGCTATTAGCAAATACCGCATTAATTAACCCAGCCAATGAAAATACTGCTGAAGTTAAAAAGACAGTTAATACAATAATGCCTAAATTATGAATTTGAATATCAACAAAAAACATTGAAACACAAGTCACAATTAAGCCAACTAATAAGCCGCGAGTCATGCCGCCGCCCATATAACCTAATACAATAATGTAATTGGGCACCGGAGATACCAGCAATTCTTCAATACTTTTTTGAAATTTAGTTGAATAAAAGGCGGAAGCGACATTGGAATAAGAGTTAGTAATAACCGACATCATAATTAACCCTGGAACAATAAATTCCATGTAATTAAAACCGCCCATTTCACCAATACGAGAACCAATCAAATTACCAAATATCACAAAGTAAAGTGTCATCGTGATTGCTGGCGGTACTAAAGTTTGCACCCAAATTCGTAAAAAACGAATACACTCTTTAATCCAAATGCTTTTTAACGCGATAAGGTTACCTGTAAAATCCATTATGCAACCTCACTATTATTTGCTTTGTTTTTATTTAATAAAGAAATGAATAACTCTTCTAATCGATTAGATTTATTACGCATACTTAAAACCGTATTGTCTTGTGCACTTAACTGCTCAAAAATGCTATTTAGACCTTGAGATTTAACAATATCAACTTCTAATGTGTGATCATCAGTCATTCTAAAATCATAACCACTCAAATTTACTTTTTTAACTGGCTGCTTTAAATCTAAAATGATTGTTTCTTTATCCAATGTTGCTAATAAAGACTTCATACTGGTATCTTCAACTATGATGCCTTTATCTATTATCGCAATATTCTTACAAAGCATCTCGGCTTCTTCTAAATAATGGGTGGTTAATATTATTGTGACGCCTTGCTCGTTAAGTTCTTGCAAGAACTCCCACATAGAACGCCTTAACTCAATATCCACACCCGCAGTTGGTTCATCAAGAATCAATACTTTAGGTTCATGCATTAATGCACGTGCAATCATTAACCTACGCTTCATACCGCCAGATAAAGTACGCGCAGCCATATCTTTTTTATCAAAAAGCTCTAGTTGCTTTAGGTATTTTTCAGCACGCTCAAATGCAAGCTTGCGTGGCACACCGAAATAACCTGCTTGTGTTACCAAAATATTATTTAGGGTTTCAAACATACTAAAATTAAATTCTTGTGGCACTAAACCAAGTTCAGACTTAGCAAGCTCCAAATCAGTATCAATATCATGACCAAAAATTTCGACTTTACCTTGTGATTTATTAACAAGAGAAGCAATAACCCCAATTGTGGTCGATTTACCTGCACCATTTGGACCTAACAAGGCAAAAAAATCACCTTTATCTACTTTTAAGTCGATACCTTTTACGGCTTCAACCCCATTTTTATAGGTTTTTTTCAAACCAGAAATACTAAGCGCAACTGTCATTTTATTCTCTTTTTATGGGTATCCGACGCAGATACCAAAAAATAAATTTCTGAAATACTAGGACTGATAGCCCCAACGTTTTTGAAGGTCGTGCTCAATAGATAAATGGTCTAAAATTCTGCCAACCATAAAATCTACTAAGTCATCAATTGTTTGTGGTTTATGATAAAAACCGGGTGCGGCAGGCATTATGGTGACGCCCATTCTTGCCAGTTTTAACATGTTTTCTAAGTGTATTTCACTAAAGGGGGTTTCTCGTGGTACTAATATTAATTGGCCGCGCTCTTTAATCACAACATCAGCGCCGCGCTCTAATAAATTATCAGAAGCCCCCATGGCAATTGCTGATACAGTACCTGCACTACAAGGACATACAATCATTTTTTTAGGTGCAGCCGAGCCAGAAGCAACCGGGCTAAACCAATTGTCTTTGCCAAATACTTTTATTTGTTCTGGTTTCGCATTTACCAAAGCGGTTAATTGCTCAGTTGCTTTGCCCTCATTACCAGAAAGTTTTATATCAGATTCAGTATCAAGTACTACGCGAGCAGCTGATGAAATCAGAACATATACCTGATAGTTTTGAGCAACTAATACTTCCAATAATCTTAAACCATATGGTGCACCAGATGCACCACTAAAAGCTAAAGTAATTGGCGAATTAAACTCAGTGTTGGCTTTAAGCATTTATGATCCCAAATTTATTTTTTAATGCGCCGATCAGCTTTTGATGAATACCGTTAAAGCCGCCATTGCTCATAATCAATATATGCTCATCTTGATTGATATTTTCAAGTACTTTCGCAATTATACCATCAATATTTTGTAAGCAGTCAGCATCAACCTCTTTGGCTGCTTGTGCTAATGACCAATTAAGGTTTTCAGGTTCAAATAAATAAACATTATCAGCATCACTTAATGAATTAATCAGTGTATTTTGATGAACACCCATTTTCATTGTGTTAGATCTCGGCTCTAAAATAGCATGTATTTTTGCATTACCAACTTTAGCTCTTAAACCTGCTAAAGTGGTTTTGATTGCAGTTGGGTGATGGGCAAAATCATCATAAACAGTAATATTATTTACTACTTCTAATAATTCCATACGGCGTTTTGGAGAAATAAATTCAGCTAACGCATCAATAGCGTGCTCAACAGAAATCCCAACGTGTCTGGCGGCTGAAATTGCCATCATGGCATTTTTTACATTATGTTCGCCAATTGCTTGCCAAGTTACTTTTCCTAAAACTTGTCCGGCTAGTAAAACTTCAAACTCACTGCCATCTTCTGCTAATAAGTTATATGACCAATCTTTACCCAATTGCTCCGTGTCGCTCCAACAACCTTTATCAATCACTTGTTCTAATGCTTTATCTTCACTTGGCCAAATCGCTTTACCATTTTGCGGTAACACACGCATTAAATGATGGAATTGGGTTTGAATTGCTTCTAGGTCTTTAAATATATCAGCATGATCGAATTCAAGATTATTTAAAATTAAGGTTCTTGGTAGATAATGTACAAATTTACTACGCTTATCAAAAAAAGCGGTATCGTATTCATCAGCTTCTATTACAAAAAATGATGTTTCGCCTAATCGGGCTGAAATACCAAAATTTTGCACTACGCCACCAATTAAAAAGCCAGGTTTTAATCCCGCATATTCCAAAATCCAAGCTAACATACTTGATGTTGTTGTTTTACCATGAGTCCCTGATACAGCTAATACCCAACAGTCTTGTAATAAATTATGCTTTAGCCATTCAGGACCTGATGTATAAGGTAAACCTTTTTCTAATACATATTCCACACATGGATTACCACGACTCATCGCATTGCCAATCACAACCATATCAGGTTTAGGCTCTAGCTGTTTTGGGTCGTACCCTTGTGTTAACTCAATGCCTAGCTCTTCAAGTTGAGTGCTCATAGGCGGGTAAACATTTTGATCTGAGCCGGTAACTGTATGTCCCAGAGATTTAGCCAAAGCTGCGATCCCACCCATAAAGGTGCCGCAAATACCTAAAATATGAATATGCATAGAGAGAAAATTCATCCTAAAAAAATGCCCGGATAAACCGAGCAAATAAAAATATATTATAAAAACATGATTAAATTGGCGAACCTGGTGGCATAGCTAAAGCTTTAAAATCTTTAGACCATTCTCCAGTATTTAAATACGTTTTAATTTGCTGTGACAAATATACCTTAAACTGGTTATCTGCTGCAGATTTATTTTGCCAAAATGATACTTCGCCTAACTCATCAGCTAAATTGACTAAGTAAAATTTTAGTTGTGCTTGTACTTCCGGCTCAACATTTGTATCAGCTGCTTTATCAGCAATCGCTTTTACCGTTAAATATGAAATACGTTTTGCAACTAAAGCAGTTAACCCTGAACCTTGGTTTTTCTCAAAAACAGCTTTATTTAATGCTGATATTAAATCATCTAAATTCAAGTTATTAGCTGAGCGAGCACCTTGTTGATTTAATCTGTTTAGTCTTTGGCTATTTAATAATTGCTTTAAACTATGATTGATTGATGTTTCTGCCAATGCCATCGCATCTAATGTAAGACCTGTTCTGCCTTTTATGCTTTCACGTGTTTTATATTCACCATATGCTTTAGGAGGGATCAAAGACAATATTGATTCAGGCATAACCAACACTTTTGCATCAAGCGTGGTTAATAAAGCATTCAAAGCCACTAGCTGCTTTTCTTTATCTACGATTTGAGCGCCTTTTGCAGTATCACCGGTTCGAACTTCATAATCATAATCAACACCAGCAATCAGTTTAGCAACCGCTTGAACTTGAAAGCGATGTAATAAATATAAAGGCACTAAAACTTCTTCCAATTGAGATAACGCAGTACCAGACTTAATATTATTTAAACCAAACTGATTGAGCGCTTTTTCACGAATAGATAATAACCGAATTAATTCTGCTGCTGGCGCTTTGCCATTATCCCAAAGATGTGCAGTTGGGTGTGCACCACCAGTTGGTCTTGCATCAGAATCAGATATAAACTCTAACCCTTTATTTTTATTCTCAGCTAAGATTGCAGCTAATTCTAGCGCTTCGTTTTGGCCAAATTCACTATAGCCATATTTAACGACTTGTGTATCCCACTCGCCCATGCCTGCTGCATAACCCGCTTGTGTATTTAAGCTGCCATTCTCATTAAAGCTAATAAGTGGGTGCGGATAATCCATTACAGAAGCACGGTCTTTTATAGATGATGAAAAGTTATGTGCAATACCTAGTGTATGTCCAACCTCATGCGCACTTAACTGGCGAATACGATCTAGCGCCATTTTATGTAATTGTGCGCGAACAGGATCCTCACTTAACTCATTACCAGTTTTATAAGGCGCTGCTAATGATTCTGCCAATAAGATATCTTGGCGAACACGTAACGAACCTAAAGTCACATGACCTTTAATAATTTCACCTGTGCGAGGATCTATGACTGATGAACCATATGACCAACCCCGTGTTGCGCGATGCACCCATTGAATTACGTTATAACGAATGTCCATAGGATCGGCGTGTTCAGGTAAGATTTTAACTACATAAGCATTTTTAAAGCCCGCAGCTATAAAAGCATCATCCCACCAGCGTGCACCATCTAATAATGCTGTTTTTACAGGTTCAGGTACGCCCGGATCTAAATAATAAGTAATAGGTTCAACAGGCTCACTGATTTTAGCGCCTGGGTCCTTTTTAATTAATCTATGACGAGGGATATAACGCACAAACATAGATTCACCTAATGGTGCTGCATAGTCTTTATGTTCTATGCTCCAGTAGCCTGATTGCGGATGAAATTTACGGGGCTGATAATTATCATCAGGCAGTTCAATTAAAGAATGATGTAAATTTAAACTAATTGAATAAGGATCAGCTGATATCTGGCGAACATGCTTACCAGGTTTTGAACCTTTAAAAGTTAACACAGCTTCAAGCTCTGTATTTTTAGCAAAAGACTTTGAACGCGCCATAAATACAGCACTTCTGCTTTTATCGACTGAATAACTACCTTGTTTACGCTTAGACAGAGTACGAGATACACCATGCACATCGGATAATAAGTAAGGAGTATAATCTATTAAAACGCTGTCAGCATTTTGCGCTGAAACTTTAAAACCATGTAAAATGCTAGAAGCAAATGCTTCTTTGATACTTTGTTGTTCAGCTTTATTTGAGGTATTTGCCCGATAATAAGTATTAAGTTGTCTTAACATCACTTTATTACCCATTTTTTCAAACTGAACATAGCGTGTTTCACCCATCTGCCCACGATCTAAACCAATATCGTTAGACCCTAAACCATTGGGTAAACTTTGCTGTAATAAAAAAGGTTGTGCTAATTTATCTAATTTTAGATATAAATTTCCGCTATTTTCATCATAAAAAAATGTGAAATAGCCAGGAAATCTGTTCATATCCTTGGTAAAATCGTCAATAGATTTAAGTGCGGCGTGTGCTTGAGTCACAATAGATAACAGCAAGAGTGAAGTTAAAAGTACAAAAGACTTAAGTTTTAGCATAGTTTTATCTTTTATTTTTGTAGTTAAAGTTAAGTTCAAGTTTGATATTTTAAGTTAATAACTTAAAAATATTGTTAGAATGATACACAATATACAGAATTATCAAACAAATTAATTAACCAGCGTTACTGATTTTGCACTCTCACTACTGCAAAAATCATACATACTATTAGTTTCAGGAATTAAAAATGCGTAGATTACCACCGGTATTGCTTGAAGATGGCTGTCCAAGAGAATTACTATCTTTGATCCGAACAACCCTTGCTGCCTGTAAAGAAATTTCATTCAGAGTTGGTCAAGGTGCATTATCAGGCGTACTTGGTTCAACATTAGATGAAAATATTCAAGGTGAAACTCAAAAAAAATTAGATGTGCTGTCTAATCAACTATTGAAAGACATTTTATTAGAGTCTGGTTACGTAAAAGCTATCGCTTCAGAAGAAGAAGACTACACAGTAGCAGGTAACCCTGATGCGAAATATATTGTATCTTTTGATCCATTAGATGGTTCATCAAATATAGATATTAACTCATTGGTAGGTACTATCTTCTCTATTATGGAAGCGCCTGAAGGTTCTGATGCAGCTGATCCAAGCATCTTTATGCAAGCTGGTAGAAAACAAGTTGCTGCAGGTTATGTATTGTATGGCCCATCTACAATGTTGGCACTTACAACAGGTAAAGCAACACGTTTATATACATTAGATAAAACGCACGGTAGCTTCTTATTAACTGAAGAATCTGTAACCATCCCAGCAGATACACAAGAGTTTGCAGTTAATATGTCAAACCAAAGACATTGGCACGCACCAATGCAAAACTACATAAATGATTTACTTGCTGGTGATACTGGTCCTCGTGCTAAAAACTTCAACATGCGTTGGATTGCAGCTATGGTAGGCGATGTGCATCGTGTTTTATGTCGTGGTGGTATTTTTACTTACCCTAGCGATACTAAAGATCCTAAAAAGCCAAATAAATTACGTTTATTATATGAAGCAAACCCAATGGCGATGTTAGTTGAAAATGCAGGCGGTTTAGCTATTGCAAATGGCCAACCTATCTTAGATATTGAACCAGAAGCAATTCACCAAAGAGTTGAAGTAATACTTGGCTCTAAAAATGAAGTCGAAAAATGTTTAAGCTATTATAAATAAGCTAATTTTTCATTTGAAAAAGGAAGCTTCGGCTTCCTTTTTAATATCTAAATCGTATTAATTCAATTTATACGAATCAATTATTTTTTGAAATTCTCCAGTATCTTTCAATTTTTGTAATTCATCATTTAAGATTTTAACTATTTCATCAGAAGTGTTTATATTCAAAGCTAAAAAATTACCTTGTGTATCGACCATTTTCACCGCTGGTTCAACTAGACCAATGTTAAAACCGAGCTTTTGAAATATATAAGGTAAAACAATATCTGAGCCTAAAATCAGATCTACCTTTCCTAATAAAAATGGCTGAAAATATTGTTTTGAATAAGAAAATGGCATCAGGTTTTCGCCCACTTTAAATCCTAAGTTTTCGAATAGGTCTTGGTAAACACCGCCTCTAACAATAGCCACAGAATACTTCTTTGCATCATCCAATGATGTTAAATGCATATCTCCCCTACTTTTTAATTTATATAAATACCCTTGACCAGAAGCTAAAGGACCAACCCATTTAAACATCTGCTCTCGGTCAGCCGTGCGTGCTGTAGAAATTAAGCCATTTTTTTCAAGGGAATGCGTTTTTTTAAGTGCACGGGTCCAAGGATATAACTTTATATCGTAATTAACTCCAGCATTAGAAAATAAGGCTTTAATGATATCTACATTGATCCCTATGATTTCTCCTGAATCTGAAGTGAAATTATATGGCAACATTTCTTCCGTATTAATTGTTAATGTATAACGTGTTTTTTTTGCAGAGGCAGGAGCTATCATCAAACAAAAAATGATAATCAGAAGAATTGATAATAGTGAATAAAATCTAAAACCTATCATGCTCAAAATATATATAGAATATATAAAATTAAGTTTAGTATAAAGAAAAGAAGTCAGTAAAAGAAAACTGACTTCTTTAAAAGTCGACTAAAGTGGCACTTTAAACTCAAACTCAAGTGATTCAGAGTTAGGATCAGGATAAAACAATGAACCTTGATGTACTACAAGATTATTAACCTGTTCAGATAACGCTTCATCATTCCAATATGTTATGCATTCCTCAATTAAATCATGTGGATTTTTATTTGGATTGTCAGCCATTAGTATTTGCCAACGTGCTGCGGCTAAATCCGCTTTCATAACAGCTGTTACACCTTCTTTTTTCCCTGGAGCTAATTCACCACTGCCAACAAAGTTTTTATTTGAATTATCTCCAATTTGACCTTGGGCATAGAAACGATAAGGATGATTAGCAGCTAAAACAGCCGTTTTTTTACCTGGAATAATTTCTGCTATCGCAACTTTATTGATCCCTAGCTTTTGATCTGTGTCTTTGAGAAATACTGTTTCGAACTCTTCTCTTGGATGTTTACCGTAAATCACAATAGGAATAGTAAACTCTGAGTCAAAAGCTGAATCATTTAATAGCAGTTCAACTAAATCTTTTTGATACTGTGTAAAATACTCTATTGGAATTAAACCATATTTAAATTTGTCTTTATTTTTTGGAACTTTAGAGCCTTGATCGTCTGGTGCAGCAATCGGAGTAGCATCAATTACGGTTTCATAAAATCGAGTTTGTGCTTTTGTTATTAAGCCATTGGCCATTAAAAGCTCTTCCCAACGTACAGGCACAGGATCTTGTAAATAATCTTGCATCGGGTTTAATAAGCGTATTGGCGGATAATGGAAAAATTGTAATGACTTTTGTTTAACCATAGGTAAGCCTAATGGTAAAAAGAAACGCCATTTCTCTGTTTTTTCAGGATCCCACTTACCAGCCTTCTCTAATTTTGGAAAAACATCATTTAATGCCTTTAAACCGATATTAAGTAATTTAGGTAATCTTTCAGCATAAATAGCAAAATCAGCAGCAAGCGTATCATCCCCTTCTAATTGTAAATAAACATGGGATTTACTTAAATTGATTTTCACCTCAACATTAACAGAACATGCCACATCTTCTTTGTTTTTAACTTCAATTTTTTCATCTTGCTCCTGAACAATAACTTCAGCCTTCACTACCTTAGCCGAAAAACCATCGCGTTCTAACATTTGTGTGCACCAATGAAGCACAGTTTCAGCTAATGATTGTTTATCAGTAGGGATATTTGGGTAGGAAAATGCCAACTTTACCAATGGTTCATCGCCTAAATTAATTTTTACTTTCATCTTCATTCCTTAAGTTATTTTTCCGCTTATTCTTTCTATTTCGTTTAAACTTTGCCAAAGAAGCGGTTCGTGAAAGCATATCGCACCACCACCACGTTTTTCTTGTGAAGTCATTCGGTTCATATCAGCAATGCATACCCAACTTATATGAGTTGGAATATCTGTTTCATTATCCGTTTTACCGCGTTCTGTGAGCTCTTCTGAAATAGCCCATTTAGCGTGATCTTTAGTATAAGACCAATGATAATCACTCAGCATATTTCCTTTATGGTCTTTCAGCATTTGTAAATCTACATGGGTGATTTCATCTATAATTTCTTGATCACCTAAATCCTTAAACTCATGGTGATGCTCCCTCCCTTTATAAGTCGTTATGAAATCTTGTTTACCATAATCATCAGGGATATCTTTACCATCTATTGTTGGGAGGACTGCTGTTTTTGTTAATCTACGCCAGGTTTCTATTCGTAAATCCACTTCTAAGGTAGGCCCGACTAAATCAATCCAAAAATCATCAAACCAAGCACCGCTTTTTGCGAGCAACCTAAATGACTTTCCTTCTTTTGACTTAAAAGTAAGATCTGATGGACTTTTTTTACCGTGTTTTTCAGCATATTTTTCACTATAAGCAGGAGGTAAAGAACCTTGTGCTAATTGCCAAAGCTCAGAATATTCTGAATCTTGTTTGATTATTGATGGTAATTGGCTACCAAATACTTGTGGTTGATGTTGCTCTTGTAATACATTTGCGATTGATTGAGCCGCCGCGACATTTTTTAAGCTAATACAGATAAAAGTTTGCGCATATTGATCTGCATATTCAGGATAAAAAAATGCTTGTTCATTGTCTAAGTGCAATCCAGGGATCCGTGGTGTTGAATGAGATAACCAAAAAGCAGTATCTGATTCTAAATCAAACGCCAATGTCCCTTTACAATGACCATTATGCCCATGATCTACAGGTTTACCTCTGTCGCTAGCTCTTGCATTTTGACTATAGAATTTTGCAGGTACATTGGGTGGAAAATCTGAATTTTGCATTGAAGCTGGATATTCATCGTTATAATGGATCCAACCAACATTGGGACTTTGGCTTTCAAATAGCTGCTGTAAAGTATTAAATAAAGCCCCTTGAGGACCATTGCCTAATTTATTGCTTGATAAACTTAATGCTGTTTTTTGTCCTGATTGAAAGTATAAATACTCATTACCTAAACTAACCTTACCTTCAGGCCCACATCCTTTAGGTAATTTATACATAAACCACCAATCAACATTTGTTGAACTTAAATCACTTTTAGCACTTAGCATAATCTCTCCTTTAAAGAGGTACACTAGCTTATAACATCATGTAATATCAACACTTCCTTATTATAAAATATGTTTGAATACAAAAAAGCCACGGAAAACCGTGGCTTTAAAAATAAAAAAGAAACTAAATTAACGACACCCTGCTGTATCAAAATCAACAACTATTGATGCACCATCAGATTCACCTGACACTTTAATGTAGCCCCAGTACTCACTTAAATTAGTTAAGTAAATACATTCACCATTTCCTGAATTATAAGAAGCACCTTGAGTATTTGAGCTATTTGGCCAGCCTAGGTTACTAAACTCTAAATCTAAGTTACCTGTACCATTTCCTGATGTGATAGCAATGCTTGAATGTGCACTCACATTACCAATAGTTAACCATGTAGTACGGCTGCCTAAACAAGCCTCTGAGCCGTTTTGTAATTCACCACCCGTTTGAGGGCCTTGAACAGCACATGCATCAGGCATATTACCAACTGGAGAGCCACCTACAAAACTCCCTTTGAGATTAGTATCAAAACTATTATAGCCACGTAGCATTACATGATATGTACCAGCTTGCACATCTGAAATAGTACATGTTTCGTTATTGCCACCTTTCCATGGACGACAATCATATGTACTCGTTGTAGGTGCTGAACCAAAACGTACATATAAATCAGCATCACCGGCGCCACCTGAAGTTTCAAAGCTTAAATCAGTTGCTCCTGCAGGTACTTCCATCGTAAAGAAAGTTTCTGAATCTTGCGCTCCAACAACATTAATCGAAACACCATTTTTCAAGCTGTTATCAGGAACTATTACACCTGATATATCTGCTGAAGTAGTTGTTGTTGCCGTTGCGTTATTATTATCTAATACAGTTAAAGAAACAGTATATTGACCTGCGCTTGTATAAGCATGGCTAGGGTTAGTTAATGTACTTGTTGAACCATCACCAAAGTCCCATGCATATGAAGAGATAGTACCATCAGGGTCGTAACTACCATTACTACTAAAGCTAATAGCCATATTTGTATCACCAATATACGGACCATTAATATCTACGATAGGTGCTTCATTTGCAGGTGGATTCGTGCCACCACCAGTATCACTCGTTACTGTTTGAGTCCAAGTAGTAAATTCATTACTGTAATTAGCTACCCAAGTATTTAAACGTGCTTTATATGCAGTCCAATCACCGGCACGAGTTTCAGCTAGCATCGCTTTAACTTCGCTAAAATGTCTTTCAAACATAAAACGAACTGCTAAATAGCCCCAACGATAAATTCGGTCTTGATCAAAACCATCGTAAGTTGTTTCAAATACAGCACTCAAGCTATAAACCGAACCATCATGAATTGTATCTATTGCAGCCTGGTTATTATTTTGATTTGCAACATATTCAGCAACACCTTCAGCCCACCATACTACTTTTTCTGTTGGTGTATTAAAATCACCAAACAAATCAAATCGGCCATCTAAATAATGAACATATTCATGCTCCAAGTTCCAGACATAGTGATCTGCTTTTGCGTAATCAGCTTCATAAGCAACAAAGTTTGGAATATTGCCAACAACTGATGGATCACCTTCTAAATACATGCCACCGTTATTAGTATCAATACCAAAAATTGGGCCGCCATATTTGCCATAATCATTTGAGCTATCAAATATATTAACTTGTAACTGATCGTTGTTATCACCTGGGATA
This sequence comes from Pseudoalteromonas sp. '520P1 No. 423', assembly GCF_001269985.1. Lineage (NCBI taxonomy): Bacteria > Pseudomonadati > Pseudomonadota > Gammaproteobacteria > Alteromonadales > Pseudoalteromonadaceae > Pseudoalteromonas > Pseudoalteromonas sp. '520P1 No. 423'. Next base: position 3,717,734 of record NZ_BBZB01000001.1, read on the forward strand.
GGCACACTGCCTGATTCCATTTTATTATGGAAATAAGTTTCTTCTGCACCCATAGTGGCACATGCTGAAGCCTGCTGAGTCGCAGTTAAGTTTTGTGAGCGAATTTTAATTGTTGGACTACAAATATGAGTTTGAGAAAGTACTTGTGCTTCTAACTGATCACCATAACCACAAATATTATAGACATTACAATTGCCATAATAACTCGCAGTATCTGCAGCACCTAACCAAACAGCATCACCATTACCATACATTTGATAAGTAGAGAAAATTTTATTTAAGCCTGAATCAACCGTAGCCTGAATTGAAGTACCTGTGTACATTTTCATACGGCCGAGCTCTCTTGCTGCATTAGCGATTAAATATTCTGAATCAGAATTAACCATCCAAGACTGTTGAGTAAAGCTATTTAAGCGACTAACTAATGCTGTATCATTTGCAACTAAAGCTTTAAAATTATCGTTATATTGACCACGAAATAAAATAGTAAAAATACTATTTACTGCGCTTCTCATGTTCCACTTAGCACCATAACTTTGATTCCAGCGACTTAACCATTCTTTAACTACCGGTAAATAAACATCTTGTTGCTCAGAGCTATCCATAGTAATAATAACTTCAGATAAAGTTTTACCGTGACCATCATTATCATCATAAAAATGCGCGTTATTAACAAATGCATCAATAGCACCTTTAACAGCAGGTTTTACCCAAGAAACAAAGTTAACGTTATTATTGTAAAATTCAACATAATAACCTGCTCTTAAGTATAAAAACATCGCTTCAATATCCGGATCACCTCCACCTGTATAAGATTGCGAAAGACCTTTAAGATGGTTTGCGATTGAATACATATTATCTGACGAATAAGCTGATTGCTGAATGCTAGAAGAAGCATTAAATAATTCATTTACACAAGTAGAACCCTGAGATTTTATTGCGTTAATTAAAGTATTTGCATTTGAAGTAGCAAATGAATTGACATCACATGCCGCAGCAGCCATGACTGTATTATTTACAGAGTGCTTATCTAAACTATGTAAAGCCTCAGTATCTATAGACTGATAAACACTGTGTGCTTGAGGTGTATTTTTATTTACAACCTCAGGAATACCATGGACATGCTTTTCTTCTTGATGGATTGTCGGTGCTGATTGAGGCGCACTTGGTTGCTGTGCAGCAAAAGCTGAAGCGCCTACGAGTAGTGTCGATACTGCTACAAATAATTTATTTAATTTCATTTTACCCTCTATTGTTATTTCATTATTAATAAAATGCTTTTTGCTTTTATTTAAAACACTCGATTTCCTACTCGATACAAACAGTAATAAAAAGCATACTTCCGCTAAAGCAGGTACAAAGTAACACAAAATTAACATTGCATGCAATATACCTTATTTAATATTCAAACAATTATTTTACAAATATGACACTTTAGAAACAAAATCAATGGGTTGCTTCTTTGTGAAGAAATATAAATTAAAAATCTAAAAATAGGACGTGACGAGAGTAGTTAAAGCATTTAATACTTTAACTAAGTAAAAGAGGAACTAAATTATTTATCCAAAAAGTTTAATGCTTGCTGTTGCTTATTAAATATTTTATTCGCTTGATTATGGGATATAAACATAAAGCTAACTTTATCATTCGCTTTAAGTTGCCCTAATAAAGGGAGATCTGAAGTAATTATATTGGCAATTCTAGGGTAGCCACCAATTGTTTGCCCATCTACAGATGAAATAATAGGTAAACCAGCCGGGGTAATTTGAATACTGCCTTGCATCAATCCACTAGATGTTATTTCTATCGGATTTTCAAACTCTAATGCACTTTCGTTGAGTCTAATTCCCATACGATTAGAGTTGGCATTAACAGAGTATTTTTTAGCGATAAAGTTCGCCTTTTGTTTTTCAGTAAATAAATTGGTTTCTACTGATGTTGTACATCTAAGAATATAGCTTCCTGTATATGCGTTATTTACATACTTGGGAACTTTTTTGTCATCTTTTTTATTTCTATCTAGTAGGAGACAATTTAATTTTTCACCATTTTTAAAGGATCTTCCTTTATAACCGCCAAAATTAACTGTTAAATGAGTTGAATAACTATTAAAGATCTTGGGAACATCAATTTTTGTAGAAAGACTTAAATATGCTCTCGTACCATTAATTAACTTACCAAAAGACAAAATATCTCCACTGGTGACTTGGATTTTTTCATTGTTATAAATAGATTTATTGTTCAAGCTGAGTTCAAATTGTGCACCGCTTATCGCAATAAACATATCTTGTTCAAATCGAATTACTGGTCCAACTAATGTGATTTCAATTACTGCACTATTTAAGGGATTAGATAGAAGCCAATTAGCCACCTTCAACGCAATAAGATCCATAGCACCACTATGTGATATACCATTATGCATTTGACCTTGACGTCCAAGATCTTGAATACTCGTTTGCATTCCTGATTTTATAAAATACAAACTCATTAAAGATACCCCTTAATTGCTAAGAATTCATCTTTAGATATCGATGAAAATTTAACTTTATCAAGTGGATTTGCAATAAATGGTAGTTCAGAGTTTGGATTAAATAAATTTAAAGGTGTACGTCCTATAATATGCCAACCTCCAGGGCTTGAAACCGGATAGATACCCGTTTGAGTGCCGCCAATACCCACTGAACCGGCAGGAATAGAAATAGCTGGAGTCGACTTCCTAGGGCAAGATAAATTAGCGGATAGACCCCCCAAATATAAAAACCCAGGTAAAAAACCAAGCATATGAACCAAGTAAATTGCTTGAGTATGCTCCATGACAACTTGCGCTGTATCTTTCTTACAATAATGGGCAAGCGACTCTAAATCCGGACTGAACTCATCTTCATAACACACAGGGATTTCGATTATTTTTGGCTGATAGACTTTCTGTGGTAATGGGTGAATTAATAATAACTCAATATTCTTGATGAACTTATCAAACTTAATTTTTTCATTATCAAAAGAAACAGTTAAACTTTGATATGCAGGAATAATATCTATTATTAACTCATTGAAATTATTTCTAAACAGCTCAGACAAGCAAGTAATATTTTTAGTTAACGCCTCTGAAATAACATCATTAAATAATATTGTTATAGCAGAATCACCATTCATTACTATTTCGTATTGCTCACTTTTCACTGTATTAAAAATCCAGCAGAGGTTAATTTAAAATGTAAGGCCTTTGCTATTGTAATTGCTTCAGGATTATCACCATGCAAACAAATTGTTTTCACCTGGGGTGTTATAACTTTACCATCACTGGTTTTAATTTCTTGATTGCTAGCTAATGATATCGCTTGCGCGATGCTTTGAGCTTGTTCAGTCAAAACAGCATTTTCTTCAGTTCTAGGTGTTAAATGACCTGATGAGAGATAAGTACGATCCATAAAACCTTCGGCTATAAAATCAATGCCGAGTGCAATACACTGCTTTTCAAATATACCATTGGCAAGACCATAAATTTTTAGGGATAGATAATTATATTTTATTAGCTCTGCTAACTTAGAGGCTAATTGAGGTTGCTTTTCTAGATCATTATATAAAGCGCCATGAAACTTAATATGATGGATTGAAATATTAAGTCTTGATGAAATCTTGATAAAAAAATCAAGTTGCTTTTGGATACTCGTTACGACTTCTTCGACTGAAATATCTAAAGAAACACGACCAAAGTTTGCTTTGTCTTCATATCCTGGGTGAGCACCTATTTTAAGCCCATTTAATTTTGCATTAAGTAAAGACTGTTTAATAATACTTTCATCTCCAGCATGACCACCACAAGCAATGTTACAGCTAGAAATATAAGGCATTATTTTGGCATCATGCTCACAGTAAATTAAAGATTTTCCTTCACCTAAATCGCAATTAATATCTATACACTTCATATTACAACATCCCAAATGCCGACATTAAGCTTCGTCCACTTAATAAAAGAGTAACCAAAACTACACTAACAGATAATAAGTTTTGCATTTTATTATTTTTATAATCACCCAGTAATTTTGAATTCATAATCCAAAGCAAAAATATCGCAACTAAAGGTAGTAAAATACCATTAGCCACTTGAGCAAACCAAATAATAGATACTGGCTTATAACCCAAACTAGCAATTATAACCCCAATAAATAAAATACTAAGCCAGATACCTTTAAATGAATATGAATTTAAACTTTTATTTAAATCCAGAATACCACTTAAAGCAAAAGCAGCTGCAAGAGGTGCTGTGATCGCAGAGGAAATGCCAGCAGAAAATAACCCTATCGCAATAAATAGACTAGAGTAGTCGCCAAAGATTGAAGCCAATGCAGGAGCTAAATCTGCAGCGTTATTAATTGAAATTTTTTGTCCGAAAAATGCCGATGCTGCTGTAGAAATGATTGCAATCGAAATCAATCCTCCTAAAGGGATTGCAAAATAGAGGTCTTTCCTAGCCTCATCTAAGTGCTCTGGTGAATTCCATTTACTACTTACGCTCGATGAGTGCAAAAATATATTATAAGGCACTACAGTTGTGCCTATCAACGCAATTACAGTCAAGGTTGCACCATTAGGAATGCTTGGAATGAATAGACCAGAGAAGAACATACCAAGATCAGGCTTTGAAATAACAGCTGTTGCAATAAATGCGATACTCATTAAACCCACAAGTACCATAAGTGCCCGCTCAATTATTTTATAACTACCCTTTATTAGAACTGTAAAAGCAATAAAACCTATAAGGATTGGCCACAAGGAAATGTTAGCTGTGATGTAAATATCAGAAAAGAGATTTGAAAGCCCTAAACTTGCACCTAAAATATTACCACTTTGATAAGCCCCATTGCCAATCACAATAGCCGAAACAGTTAAGCCTATTGCTATCAGTTTAAGAAATGGGTTTGTACAGGCTTCTCTTATATTTTCACCTAAACCTTTTTGAGTAACAACCCCTAGACGGCATGCCATTTCCTGTAAGATTAAGGTCGCTACCATAGAAAATAACAAAGCCCATAATAATGCAAAACCATAGTTAGCCCCAGCAAGAGAAGCCGTTATCACAGTACCTGGTCCTATAAATGCCGCTGTAACTAGAACGGCTGGCCCTACCTTTGGAAGTTTCATGTAAGTATCTCTTTTTATTATTTTTTGTTTTATAACATTTCTGTAATAAATAGGCTAGAAGCGGGTAGTTCTATTAAAAGAAAGAGGCTAATAAATAGTATAAAAACGACGATTTATGAGGTTCATACGTAGGCGGGCCTTGAGCCGCGATTAGGTTATTCGTAATTAATATCTAAATCCCACAAAACAAAAAAGCCGATACATTTCTGTATCGGCTTTCTTGTGATTATGAGAGTGGAGCCTGATGTATTGGCATCTTTAGACTGAATAATATTAGACTCTAAAACGCAAAAATCCCAACTCAATGAGTTGGGATTTTTACTGAAATTATGAGGGTAAGCCTGGCGATGCCAGCTAACACAATATTTTTAAATTATAAAAAGCAAAAAAGCCGATACATATCTGTATCGGCTTTCTTATGATTATGAGAGTGGAGCCTGATGTATTGGCATCTTTAGACTGAATAATATTAGACTCTAAAACGCAAAAATCCCAACTCAATGAGTTATACCAATTCAATTAAATTTCTGATCTAATATAGGCTGTTTCCATAACCATTAAAAACAGCCTTGAATTTAGAAAAATCAAAACAACTTCTCACCCTATCGAGAAAAGAATCAAACGCGAGAAAGCGTATGCGCTTACTTGCAGTGTCACTCTTTTTTGAAGGTGAAAATCGCGCTAATATTGCTCGTCGACTAAGTACAGCTAGAAGTAGTGTCAATAAATGGGTATCAAGTTATTTAGACAGTGGCTTAGCGGGATTAGACAACAAACCTATTTCAGGTCGTCCAGCTAACCTGACAGAAAAACAGCAAGCAGACGTTAAAACGTTTGTGTTACAGCATGCAAAGTCCAGTGACGGTGGACGATTAATTGCTGCTGATATTCAAACCTATATTAGCAATAATTTTAATGTTAATTATCAACTTGGCAGTGTATACCGCTTATTACATAGCCTTGAATTAAGCTGGATCACAACACGCTCCAAACACCCTAAGCAATCAAAAGAAGCTCAAGAAGCTTTTAAAAAAGTTCAGTATGTCAACGATCCTTCACACCCCCTTTAATGTGATGCCAGAAAATATGGATATATGGTTTCAAGATGAGGCACGATTTGGCCAGCAAAATCAAACAACAAGAGTTTGGGCTGAGCGAGGCTCTAGGCCAAGAGCCGTAAAACAACAACAGTTTGAATATGGATACTTATTCGGTGCAGTATGTCCTCACAATGGAAAGACGGAAGCCTTAGTAACCCCCTGTGTTAATAAAGAAGTCATGACATTACATATGGAGCAAATATCTAAAGCAACTGAGTATGGGAGGCACGCTGTTGTGATCATGGATGGCGCTGGTTGGCATACTTTCGATACAGTTCAGCCCTTTAACAATGTCACGTTAATAAAATTACCGCCATACTCACCAGAATTAAACCCTATAGAACAGATCTGGAGTTGGATCCGTCAGCATTGCCTATCAAACAGAATATTTACGGGATACCAAGATATAGTAGAGCAAGTATCAAAAGCATGGAACACATTCATTTCAAACCCTGATAGGGTTCGAAAAATGTGTTCAAGAGAGTGGATTAAAGTGACTTAATACTTAATGAAATTGGTATTAGGCTTTTTACTGAAATTATGAGGGTAAGCCTGGCGATGCCAGCTAACACAATATTTTTAAATTATAAAAAGCAAAAAAGCCGATACATTTCTGTATCGGCTTTCTTTAATTAGGGGCCTGGCGATGTCCTACTTTCACATGGGAAACCCCACACTATCATCGGCGCTGTTTCGTTTCACTTCTGAGTTCGGCATGGGATCAGGTGGGTCCAAAACGCTATTGTCACCAAGCAAAATCTGTTGATTATGCTTTGTTTTGTTCTTTAATAAATTCGGTTCGCTGATATTCGTAAAAGTATTCTACTTTAGTTAACACTAACTTCTTGCTTGTTTCTATCACACACAAAACCACTTTGGCGTTGTATGGTTAAGCCTCACGGGTAATTAGTACAAGTTAGCTCAAGGCCTCACAACCCTTACACACCTTGCCTATCAACGTTGTAGTCTCCAACGGCCCTTCAGAGTGCTTATAGCACTAGTGAGAAATCATCTCGAGGCCTGCTTCGCGCTTAGATGCTTTCAGCGCTTATCAGTTCCGAACGTAGCTACCGGGCAATGCCATTGGCATGACAACCCGAACACCAGCGGTTCGTTCACTCCGGTCCTCTCGTACTAGGAGCAACCCCTCTCAATTCTCAAACGCCCACGGCAGATAGGGACCGAACTGTCTCACGACGTTCTAAACCCAGCTCGCGTACCACTTTAAATGGCGAACAGCCATACCCTTGGGACCGACTTCAGCCCCAGGATGTGATGAGCCGACATCGAGGTGCCAAACACCGCCGTCGATATGAACTCTTGGGCGGTATCAGCCTGTTATCCCCGGAGTACCTTTTATCCGTTGAGCGATGGCCCTTCCATTCAGAACCACCGGATCACTATGACCTACTTTCGTACCTGCTCGACGTGTCTGTCTCGCAGTTAAGCTTGCTTCTACCATTACACTAACCGTACGATGTCCGACCGTACTTAGCAAACCTTCGTGCTCCTCCGTTACTCTTTGGGAGGAGACCGCCCCAGTCAAACTACCCACCAGGCACTGTCCGCAATCCCGCTTAGGGACCTACGTTAGAACATCAAAACTACAAGGGTGGTATTTCAAGGTTGACTCCATAACATCTAGCGACGCTACTTCAAAGTCTCCCACCTATCCTACACATGTAGGTTCAATGTTCAGTGCCAAGCTGTAGTAAAGGTTCACGGGGTCTTTCCGTCTAGCCGCGGGTACACAGCATCTTCACTGCGATTTCAATTTCACTGAGTCTCGGGTGGAGACAGCGTGGCCATGGTTACACCATTCGTGCAGGTCGGAACTTACCCGACAAGGAATTTCGCTACCTTAGGACCGTTATAGTTACGGCCGCCGTTTACCGGGGCTTCGATCAAGAGCTTCTCCGAAGATAACCCCATCAATTAACCTTCCGGCACCGGGCAGGTGTCACACCGTATACGTCATCTTTCGATTTTGCACAGTGCTGTGTTTTTAATAAACAGTCCCAGCCACCTAGTTTCTGAGACCAACTTCAGCTCCACACGTAAAGCGCTTCACCTAATGTTGGCGTACCTTCTCCCGAAGTTACGGTACAATTTTGCCTAGTTCCTTCACCCGAGTTCTCTCAAGCGCCTTAGTATTCTCTACCTGACCACCTGTGTCGGTTTGGGGTACGATTCATTATAAACTGAAGCTTAGAGGCTTTTCCTGGAAGTATGGCACCAACAACTTCATCACCGTAGTGACTCGTCTCGTGTCTCAGCCTTAATGACAACCCGGATTTACCTAAGTCATCAGCCTACGCACTTTCACATGGACAACCAACGCCATGCTTGTTTAGCCTGCTCCGTCCCCCCTTCGCATTCATAATAAGTACGGGAATATTAACCCGTTTCCCATCGACTACGCCTTTCGGCCTCGCCTTAGGAGTCGACTCACCCTACCCTGATTAACATGGGATAGGAACCCTTGGTCTTCCGGCGTGGGGGTTTTTCACCCCCATTATCGTTACTCATGTCAGCATTCGCACTTCTGATACCTCCAGCATACCTCCCGGTACACCTTCAACGGCTTACAGAACGCTCCCCTACCCCGCATACAAAGTACGCAGGCGCATCTTCGGTGGTATGTTTAGCCCCGTTACATCTTCCGCGCAGACCGACTCGACCAGTGAGCTATTACGCTTTCTTTAAAGGGTGGCTGCTTCTAAGCCAACCTCCTGGCTGTCTGGGCCTTTCCACATCGTTTCCCACTTAACATACACTTTGGGACCTTAGATGGCGCTCTGGGTTGTTTCCCTCTTCACGACGGACGTTAGCACCCGCCGTGTGTCTCCCGGATATTACTTAACGGTATTCGGAGTTTGCATGGGGTTGGTAAGTCGGGATGACCCCCTAGCCCAAACAGTGCTCTACCCCCGTCAGTATTCATCCGAGGCTCTACCTAAATAGATTTCGGGGAGAACCAGCTATCTCCCGGTTTGATTAGCCTTTCACTCCTAGCCACAAGTCATCCCCTCACTTTTCAACGTAAGTGGGTTCGGTCCTCCAGTTGATGTTACTCAACCTTCAACCTGCCCATGGCTAGATCACCGGGTTTCGGGTCTATACCCTGCAACTAGTCGCCCAGTTAAAACTCGGTTTCCCTACGGCTCCCCTATTCGGTTAACCTCGCTACAAAATATAAGTCGCTGACCCATTATACAAAAGGTACGCAGTCACAAAGCAAAGCTTTGCTCCTACTGCTTGTACGTACACGGTTTCAGGTTCTATTTCACTCCCCTCACAGGGGTTCTTTTCGCCTTTCCCTCACGGTACTGGTTCACTATCGGTCAGTTGGGAGTATTTAGCCTTGGAGGATGGTCCCCCCATATTCAGTCAGGATATCACGTGTCCCGACCTACTCGATTTCACTTTATATAAGCTTTCGTATACAGGACTATCACCTTGTATCGTTGCACTTTCCAGAGCATTCTACTAACTACAATAAAGCTTAAGGGCTGTTTCGATTTCGCTCGCCGCTACTTTCGAAATCTCGGTTGATTTCTGTTCCTACGGGTACTTAGATGTTTCAGTTCTCCGCGTTCGCCTCGTTAACCTATGTATTCAGTTAACGATACCTATAAATAGGTGGGTTTCCCCATTCGGAAATCTAAGTCTCAAGTGCTTTTTACTAGCTCGACTTAGCTTATCGCAAGTTAATACGTCCTTCATCGCCTCCAACTGCCAAGGCATCCACCGTGTACGCTTATTCACTTAACCATACAACCCAAAATAGTTTTACAACTACAATGCGCTGTATTATTTCGTGACAGTTAACTTCGCCAGAAGTTAATGTTTTGAATACTAAAGTAGATGCCAATCATTAATTACTTATAAATAAGTAAACAATAAATTGGCATGAATGCATCACCATATAACATGGCTATCATTCGTTTCTTTTACTTTTTGAAAACTCTTAATAAATGTTTAATAAACATTTATTAGAATTTTTATATCAGCTTTCCAAATTTTTAAAGAGCACATAAACAAATCATTCCGAAGAACAAAGTGTTTAATAATCATCTGTGTGGACACTGGCATGCAAACCAGTTCTTTCGTATAAGGAGGTGATCCAGCCCCAGGTTCCCCTAGGGCTACCTTGTTACGACTTCACCCCAGTCATGAATCACTCCGTGGTGACCGTCCTCTGCAAGCAGTTAGACTAGCCACTTCTGGAGCAACCCACTCCCATGGTGTGACGGGCGGTGTGTACAAGGCCCGGGAACGTATTCACCGCGGCATTCTGATCCGCGATTACTAGCGATTCCGACTTCATGGAGTCGAGTTGCAGACTCCAATCCGGACTACGACAGGCTTTAAGTGATTCGCTTACCCTCGCGAGCTCGCAGCACTCTGTACCTGCCATTGTAGCACGTGTGTAGCCCTACACGTAAGGGCCATGATGACTTGACGTCGTCCCCACCTTCCTCCGGTTTATCACCGGCAGTCTCCCTAGAGTTCTCAGCATTACCTGCTAGCAACTAAGGATAGGGGTTGCGCTCGTTGCGGGACTTAACCCAACATCTCACAACACGAGCTGACGACAGCCATGCAGCACCTGTCTCAGAGTTCCCGAAGGCACAAGTCTATCTCTAGTCTCTTCTCTGGATGTCAAGTGTAGGTAAGGTTCTTCGCGTTGCATCGAATTAAACCACATGCTCCACCGCTTGTGCGGGCCCCCGTCAATTCATTTGAGTTTTAACCTTGCGGCCGTACTCCCCAGGCGGTCTACTTAATGCGTTAGCTTTGGAAAAGTCATCCGAAGATTCCAGCTCCTAGTAGACATCGTTTACGGCGTGGACTACCGGGGTATCTAATCCCGTTTGCTCCCCACGCTTTCGTACATGAGCGTCAGTATTGACCCAGGTGGCTGCCTTCGCCATCGGTATTCCTTCAGATCTCTACGCATTTCACCGCTACACCTGAAATTCTACCACCCTCTATCATACTCTAGTCTGCCAGTTCGAAATGCAGTTCCCAGGTTGAGCCCGGGGCTTTCACATCTCGCTTAACAAACCGCCTGCGTACGCTTTACGCCCAGTAATTCCGATTAACGCTTGCACCCCTCGTATTACCGCGGCTGCTGGCACGAAGTTAGCCGGTGCTTCTTCTGCGAGTAACGTCACAGCTATAGTCTATTAAACTATAACCTTTCCTCCTCGCTGAAAGTGCTTTACAACCCTAGGGCCTTCTTCACACACGCGGCATGGCTGCATCAGGCTTGCGCCCATTGTGCAATATTCCCCACTGCTGCCTCCCGTAGGAGTCTGGACCGTGTCTCAGTTCCAGTGTGGCTGATCATCCTCTCAAACCAGCTAGGGATCGTTGCCTTGGTGAGCCTTTACCTCAACCAACTAGCTAATCCCACTTGGGCTAATCTTTAGGCGTGAGGCCCGAAGGTCCCCCACTTTGGTCCGTAGACATCATGCGGTATTAGCAGTCGTTTCCAACTGTTGTCCCCCACCTAAAGGCATATTCCCAAGCATTACTCACCCGTCCGCCGCTCGTCAGCAGATAGCAAGCTATCTCTGTTACCGCTCGACTTGCATGTGTTAGGCCTGCCGCCAGCGTTCAATCTGAGCCATGATCAAACTCTTCAATTAAAAAGTTTTTTGTCTTTGTCTATAAAATAGATGAGACAGCTCAATGAATTCTGTTTTTGATATTAAATTTAACAAAGTTAAACTTAACGTCGCATATGACTGTGTAGTCACTCGCTCTTTCCTAAAAGGATTAAGTGAACAGATTTTAATGAGACTCTAATTTTGTGTCACTTCGAAAAGTGACTTTAGAACTCAATCTGCAAGAGTGCCCACACAGATGATTACTTATTGTTAAAGAACATTGCTTTGAAGCTGTGCTTCTAAGCGGAGGTGCATAATACACCTTAAAATTTTTGAGTCAATGGTTAATTTAAAATTAATATTTAACTTTAAATCTGATTCAAAATTTTTTGAGATAAATCTCAATCCAACATCATTCGATATCGCTACATCCCTTTAGTCTCTTACCTTAAAGTCTGTTGCTTGCCGTCTGTGTCGGTGGAGGCGCAGTATAGACATTTTTAAATTCTGCGCAAGTGTTTTTATTAAGTTATTTGAATTAAATTTTTATACTTAAATAGGCACAAGTTAATATCACCTTATTCACAAAACCCTGTGCATAACTAAACTATTTATTGCTATCAACTTATAAATTTAGCATAGATAGCGGTGCCCCAAGTTACTGCAACTATTAATAATGATAAAGTCACTGCAGCTGAGCCCATATCTTTTGCTCTACCAGATAAAACATGATGTTCTGTACTCACTCTATCTGTTAAGGCTTCAATTGCAGAGTTCAGTAACTCAACTATCAACACTAACAGTAAAACACCTATTAACATAGCCCAATGTATTGGCGATTCAGCTAAGAGAAATGAAACTGGCAGCATCAAACAAGCTAATAACAATTCTTGTCTAAATGCAGATTCTTCCTTAAATGCAGCTTTTAATCCTAGATAAGAACAATAACTCGCTTTAAACACTCTTTTAATTCCAGAACCATTTGGTTTATTTGTATCTTCCATAAATCATCACTTTACTTTAGTTATAAAAAAACCCGCTTTCGCGGGTTTGTATAAATAACTTTATTACGCAACACCATATTTATCACGGTAAGCTTTGACTGTATCTAAATGTTCAGCCATATCACCTTTATCTTCTAGATATGTGATTAAGTCAGCAAGTTTAACAATTGAGATAACTTTAGTACCAAAGTCACGTTCAACTTCTTGGATTGCAGAAAGCTCAGCTTTACCCTTTTCTTGACGGTCTAAAGCGATAAGAACACCAGATAAAGAAGCACCATTAGCTAAAATGATTTCCATTGATTCACGAATAGCCGTACCTGCTGTGATCACATCATCTACTAACATGATACGACCCTTTAATTCAGAGCCTACTAAAGAACCGCCTTCACCATGTGTTTTCTTCTCTTTACGATTAAAACAATATGGCATATCGATATCATAATGATCAGCTAATGCAACCGCTGTCGTTGTTGCAATTGGAATGCCTTTATAAGCTGGGCCAAATAAAACATCGTATGGAATTTTAGCATCAGCTAATGCTGCAGCATAAAAACGACCTAAACGCGCAAGATCACGACCAGTATTAAATAAACCAGCATTAAAGAAATACGGGCTAGTACGACCTGATTTTAAAGTAAACTCACCAAATTTTAAAACCTGCTTTTCAAGAGCAAATTCAATAAATTCTTTTTGATAATCTTTCATTAATATAAACCTTATATAAATTCAGTGAGGGATTAAGCTAAAGCTTTCTTTTGAGCATCAATAATTTCAAGAATCGAATTCTTTGCTAAACCAGTTAAAGTATCTAACTCTTCAAAAGAGAAAGGTTCGCCTTCAGCAGTACCTTGTACTTCAATTAATTTACCAGTTTCAGTCATTACGACATTCATATCAGTTTCAGCAACAGAATCTTCAATGTATTCTAGATCTGAAATTGCCTCACCTTTATATATGCCAACTGAAATTGCAGCAATCATATATTTAAGTGGGTTAGAGTTAATCATACCTTTATTACGCATATGTGTAAGTGCATCTACTAATGCTACACATGCACCACTGATAGAAGCTGTTCGAGTGCCACCATCCGCTTGAATAACATCACAATCAATTGTAATTGTATTTTCGCCTAATGCACTTAAATCTATAGCAGCACGAAGTGAACGTGCGATCAAACGTTGGATTTCCATCGTACGACCGCCTTGCTTTCCACGCGCTGCTTCACGACCACAACGTGTATGTGTAGCACGTGGTAACATAGAATATTCAGCTGTTACCCAACCTTTACCTTGGCCTTTCATAAAGCGAGGTACGCCCGATTCAACTGTTGCAGTACACAAAACCTTAGTATTACCAAACTCTACTAATACTGAACCTTCAGCATGCATCGTATAATCACGGGTAAAAGTTACTGGACGGATTTGGTTGCTTGTTCTTTCACTTGGGCGCATTATCACTCTTCTCTCATTCAAAATTTTGCCTATTATAAAAGGTTGCGAGTAATTATCAATGAAGGACATCACAAACTATGATGTTCATTAACCTTTAATCAGTTAAATAGCTGTAAATAATATTTAACTAGCTATAATAGACGCAATTTACTTACTTAATATAGTAACAGCTCTCAATTTAGGAAATCATATCCATGATCTATAGTATGACGGCATACGCTCGCCAAGAAGTAAAAGGCGATTGGGGTACAGGTGTTTGGGAAATTCGCTCAGTAAACCAAAGATATCTTGAAACATTTATCCGCACACCTGAACAGTTTCGCGGAATGGAACCAGTAATAAGAGAGCGCCTAAGAAAAGAATTACAGCGTGGTAAAGTTGAAGTTTTTCTTAAATTCACAGCAAACCCTGCCAATGTGGGCCAATTATCAATAAACGAAAAACTCGCTGAGCAATTAGTAAATAGTGCAAAATGGGTTCAAAACCAAAGTCAGGGCGATATTAATCCTGTAGATATTTTACGCTGGCCTGGCGTAATGGAAGCTGAAGAAGTTGATATGAATGCTGCACAAGCTGAAATGCTATCTGCTTTTTCAATGACATTAAATGATTTTAAAGATGCCAGAGCTGCTGAAGGTGCAAACCTAGAAGAAATGATAGCAACCCGTCTAACAGCAATCTTAGAGCAAGTTGATATTGTAGAAAATCATATGCCGACAGTAAAACAATGGCAACGTGACAGACTACAACTAAGATTAGATGAGCTAAATGCCGAAATCGACAACAACCGACTTGAGCAAGAACTAATTTACTTAGCCCAAAAACAAGATGTTGCTGAAGAACTTGATCGTTTAAAATCTCATGTTAAAGAAACACGTAAAATCCTTAAAAAAGGTGGCGCTTGTGGCCGTCGTTTAGATTTCATGATGCAAGAATTTAACCGTGAAGCAAACACTCTAGCCTCAAAATCTATCAACAGTGACATAACAAATGCAGCTGTTGAACTAAAAGTACTGATTGAGCAAATGCGTGAGCAGATCCAAAATATTGAATAATATCCATTACAGTCCATAATCATCCGCTAAAGCCCAGTAATGCTGGGCTTTTGTGTTTTTAACATCCTGATTTATTCAATTCATTTAGGATGAAAACTGCAAAAAGTGGTAGCACGAGTGGTAGTTCGATGACTCGGGTCACCAATGTCGTCCAAATAACCCTACAAATTTGGAGGATATAAATGTTAACCGAATCTTTATTAAAATCTATCATCATAAAGGCTGTCCCAGTACGAGGAATAGCCGATGAAAAAGGTCTATTTTTTTCATTGTCTAAAGCCGGCCATGCAAGCTTTAAATTTCGTTATCAAATAAATGGTAGACGAGCAGTAGTTACAATAGGCCCTTACCCAACCTTATCGCTAAAAGAAGCAAGAAATAAAGCATTAACACTTCGCCACCAGCTTGCCAATGATATTGACCCTGCAATGGAAAAACGTAAAGCACAGTTTAAAACTCGCAATACTTTAAATGCAGTGTTCGAACATTACTTTGATACCATTATCGAGTCTCGATATTCTCATGCGGACCGATTAAAACGTCTTTATGAAATAAATCTCAAAAGACCTTTAGGTAACCGCCCTATCAATGAAATTAATGGATTAGAAATTTCAGATATATTACAAAAGATCAAAAAAGGGACTCGTACACAAGCACCCCGCCCCTCAATTGCTAACAAATCTTTATATCTGCTAAAAGCACTTTTTAAGCATGCCGTGAAATTAGATCTCATTCGACACAATTTGGCATTATCTTTTACCGCCATGGATGCTGGCGGTGAAGAACGACCAAAAGAAAGCTATTTAAAAGAATCGGAGATCACTGTTTTTTTTAAAGCTACAGGATCTATTGGACCTACATTTAGTAGAGATAACTATTTAGCTACTTGCCTGTTATTTTGTACTGCTACCCGAAAAATGGAGCTGTTAGGTGCTAAATGGGAAGAGTTTGATTTCAGTGAGTTACTCTGGACGATTCCAGCAACACGCACTAAACCGAGACGTGAATTTTTAGTGCCATTAACACCACAAGCAGTTGATTGGCTAAAGGAACTAAAAGTAAGAGCATGTGATAATGAGTATGTATTTCCTGCCAGAAAGAAAAGTGCAATACCCCATGTTTATCATGATACGTTAAATCATGCATTTAAAAAGCTATCGTTACCCTTTAAAGTCTCACCTCATGATATCCGCCGAACCACACGAACTTTGTTAGCTAAAATTGGCATCTCTGATCAAGTGGCTGAGATTTTTTTAAATCATAAATTACCAAAAATGCAGCATATTTATAATAAATATTCATTTTTACCTGAAAAACGAAAAGCATTAGAAAAACTATCTAACGCTTTTTGTGAATGTCTACCATCTAAGTTTGAACGTAAAAATGAAACGTTTAAGGGATAAGAGAATAGTTGAAACAGTCTATGAATATAAGCTTTGTGATAGTTACCCACCACTGAGTATATTATTCAGCGTTTCAATGTTTAACTATGCAGTAATTAAACGCATTTTAGAACGGTTCTATCAAGGATAAAATCAGGAAATATGGTAACCCCTGGTTACCATATTATTGGATTAGTCTGCGTTTGAGCTTACAAATTCAAAAATACAACTTTATATAAACTGACAAATTACACGTAATCTTTGAGCTATGTAAAGGTCTGCTATTCCGACATTGCGGTCATTCAGTTGATTCTAAAATAGACTAGGATATGGAGCTATTTAAGCCATAGTCTCTTATATGGCTAACGCCCCGCTTAAATTGTGGAGCTATATTGGCGAATTTTTTGGTATTTTGCAAAAAATATGACAATTCGCGGAATCAAATTTGAAGTGATGGTTAAGCTGCAGACACTCTAGTCTTTCATTAAGTGATAAACCCATACAGCAAGACCCATTAAGCTACTTAGTGTAGCCAATACCGCGAATACTTTGGCAAGTATTGCCCAGTATTTTTTACCAATAAACTGAGTTGAAGAATTCCACACTGCCACACTTATAATAATAAGGTAAATTGAATTTAAACAATCTCCGACTATGATAGATTGTTCATTTTGTAGCTTCGAAACAACTAGAGCTAAGATAGTACCTACGATGAAATAACCAGCCCAAAAAACATCAACCAACCTAAAGCCACCTGATAACAGTTTTATAAAATAATTTTGCTTATTTTCCATTGTTGTCTCAGACATTTCTGAACCTTACTTCTGCAACTTAACGCCTTACACAGCGGAAAATTGTTGGGCGCGAATTTTGCGTTTCTTTGCAAAATGCGTGAACAGTAATTTTTCCGTTGATGTAACTTGTGTACGCCCGGCATGGGCATTTACTAATGAGGTGAAAGTCCTCTGTAGGAAGATCACCGTTTAATAACTAACTTTATGTTATTTAACGCTAACTACTAGCGAATGGCAAGGGCTAAATCGTGAGAGATAGTCTGGAGGAAGCCGCTAGCAAATCTGCGAGTTGATGAACAAAAACATCATATGAGGCGTAGGCTGGAGGCGAGTTGGCACAAGACAACGAAGCCAAGTGATCTAACGGCCACCGTAAATGATGCAGCAGTGCAGAGAAAGTGAATGCAATTATCCGGGGAGATCTGTTTAACATGCAATTGATAAAGCAACCAGTGAGGCAACTGGTCGATCAAGCCTTGGCAATCAGTTTAGTTATCGAATTGATTGAGCGAATAAAGATAATAAATCAATCGCGCTTGTAAGAGAGATCTTATAAGTGATTAATCAGAAGTCAGCAGACGGCATATTAGCCAAATGCTCATCTTAATAGATGAGACATGGTGAAGGCCTGAACATCTTAACTTTAGGAGATACCATAATTGAACTTGAAACCACAAAGATCACCGTGTTGTGATAGTGACTCTCAGCGTTCGACTGTGAATAATACCTTAAATGAATCTAACCAGAACCAATCAACATTAATGATACAGATACTCAGCGACCAAAATATTGGCACTGCATGGCAACATGTGAAAACCAATAAAGGTGCAGCGGGTATTGATAATATGAAGATCGAGGAATTTAACGAGTTTGCTGTGCAACACTGGCAAGGGATTAAATCTAAGATCCTCGATGAAACTTACCAACCTCTTCTGGTTAAACGGGTACGTATTCCCAAATCGGATGGTGGTGAGCGATTGCTTGGGATCCCCTCTGTTATCGACAGAATGATCCAACAAGCCATTTCTCAAGTAATTACTCCGTACTTTGAACCACTATTTTCATCTCATAGTTATGGGTATCGGCCAGGTAAAAGAGCAAGTCAGGCAGTAAGTCATGTTCAATCTTGTGTTAAACAAGGCTTTAAGACTGCGGTTGATATTGATTTATCGAAGTTTTTTGATGAAGTAAATCATGACATGCTAATGAACCGCATTGGTCGTAAAATCAAAGATAAAGCACTAATGCGATTACTCGGTAAATACTTACGTGCAGGGATCGCAGAAATAGAAACAGGTCTTTGGTTCCCATCAGATAAAGGTGTGCCGCAAGGCGGTCCTTTATCACCATTATTGTCTAATATTTTATTAGATGAATTGGACAAAAAGCTAGCCTATAAGCAACTCAAGTTTGCGCGTTATGCCGATGATATTATCATTTTGGTGAAAACCAAAAGCCAAGGTAAACAAGTCAAAAGTGATATCAGTAATTACATAACCAAGCGTTTGAAATTGGTTATAAATGAATCTAAAAGTCGAGTGGGACCTGTGTCTGGCTCTAAATTTCTAGGTTTTACCTTCCGTTATGGTCAGGTGCAGCTCCATGACTCTGCTTTAAAACTATTTAAAGCAAAAGTCAGAAAGCTCACCAATCGTAATTGGGGTATTTCAATGAAACTACAAATTCATAAACTCACTCAATTCTTACGTGGTTGGGGTTATTACTTTTTGATAGCCAATGTTTATCAACTCGCGGTTGATCTTGATGCTTGGATCAGGCGTAGGTTACGCATGTGTTATTGGCGGCAATGGCGAAAGCCACGAACAAAAGTGAGAAGTTTAATTAAACTAGGAGTGAGTGAATATTTAGCTATTTCATGTGGTATCACAAGTAAGGGACCTTGTAGAAGCTCAAAAACCAAAGGGATCAATATAGCGTTCAACAATGATTTTTTGGCTAAACAAGGACTCGTATCATTAAGAGATGTTTGGATAAAGATTCATTACGGGAGATGAACCGCCCATTGCGGACCCGCATGATGGGTGGTGTGGGGGCTGGAGGTTAGAGACCTCCGGCTACCCGATTAGTTGCCAATTACTCTAAATTTTCGATTGCTTTAATTACATTGTCATCCCATTCTCTAACCCAGACATTGGAACCTTTTTTGAAAAGAACGACCCTTTCCATTAAGCCCCCAGAAAATGAACAACTTGCACTGGATTGGTAAATTTTATTAGCAACCCCTTTTAGCGATCGCTCTGTAATTAATCTAACACTTTTTTGAACTGGTACAGAAATGCGAAATTCAATTAATTCGTTTTCTTCATTATCATTTAGCAAACCAGCCTCTGCTTCTGCGGCAAAGATACCTGTAACATAAGCAATTGCAACAACGTCAGCCTCAGCTACTTCCTTTTCAAAATCAAAAGGCGCTGGTCTGCATGCCAATGCAGGGAAACAAATGATGAAGAGTAAAAAAGTTAGAATCGAACGCATAATCTTCCTTGGCAACTAACGCCAACCTCAGAGGCGTTTTGTGAAGTGGTGCGATTGTGCTACGGTGAGCGTACAATTGAGCCACGGAGCAAAACGTCCTATGCAGGTTTTTGTTATGTGTTTTTTTAGGGGGTATTACACATTCATCGAGACGCATCAAAATGAATAATATCACTAGAATGACTGCCCTCCATATGGCAAAGTTCGAAAAGCCCAATCTTGATAGGAGGTTGCTTGGTTAAAGAACTGTAAACTTGAATCGGTTAAATGAAGATTGAAATAGACACCTAAATCCCCCCCTCTAAATCCCATTACCTTTAGGTCTAAACGGCCTGATAAATCTGTATTATATTGAAGACCGAAGCCCATAATTTCGGTTTTGAAACGCAGACTGTTGCTTGTGCCAAATGTCAATCCTCCGGCGGAACTTCCAAATCGTGGCTCTATTCTGCCTAAGGCTCTTATACCTCCATTTGAATAACCGAATTGACCTATATAGCTTGAATGCCCACCTTTAAATTGACCTTCAATGAAGGCTTCAGCACCTCTGTAACTATCAGCTCCAAAACGTCCTGACATTTTCATTATCCCAAGGTTGGCTGAAGGGCGTAAACCACCTCCGGTAAATGTTGAGTTCGCAATTCCACGGGCGAAATTTATCGCACTCATGCCGTGGTAATGAACAACATGTGCGATATCCCCTATTCCTGCCGTCATGTAGCCGACAAATTGCGAATGCATTGAACTATACCCACTTGTATCAACGAAGTTGACTGGGTTTCCCATTGCGTATTCAAAAGGATTCCAGTTTCCCGGTTGCTTGATAATGCTATCAGGACTCCAAGTGACTAAAGGATCAGGACTCAACCACTCGCCAATTTTAGGTGAATATATCCTGTGTTCGGCAAAGTATAATTTTTTTATCTCAGGAATAGAGATCAATCCCGCGTATCCCCATAGGACCGTATTCTCCAATGCTTTGGAGTTTGAAAACTTGCGATTGTTCCAAACTCGTTTATTTCCCCACTCGTCGTATTCCCGGTACCAAAGTAATTCTTCATGGCTCTCAGAATACATTCCAATGATACTACCCAGATGATCTGTAATTACAGGATAAAATTTTCTATCTATATAAACACCCAACAATTTATTGTCGGAAACCACCTTAGTAATATATCTGGATTTATACTGTAACGTATCATCATCAATCTTTTGGAAAATACGTCTATTCGAATCATATACTGACTTGAGCTGATTACCTTGGTCAAAGTACAGATTAATACGACCAATTTTACTGAGAGTCCCTTTATTCCAAGTTAATCTCTTTGCACCTATTTTTGTGACATTACCAAACTTATCGCGTTCAAACTTGGAGAATTTATGATCTATTCTTCTACCGTTTCTTTCTGTGGACTCAAGCCTTACCGAGCTGTTTGTTTCGTGATACTCGTATTCATACTTTGTTAATTCTTCGCTACCAATTTTACTCTTAAATAAGGGCCTAAATATTGCTTTGCTACTAAGATGTTTTACATTGTTGTATGTGTATTTTGAACTATACAGAGTTTGATTATTACCTGATTTAAATGTCATCTCGTCGACATATGCTTTCGGATAGTTAAGATATGATGTATTTAATGTCGCACCGTTAATATAAGTTATTGCTTTAATAACATTTTTATCGTGATACTCAATTTTTTCTATTGCTCCACTAATTGAATGCAGTCCATCCTCCGAATACTCAAGTGAGATATCGCTAATAAGCTGATCTTCATAAAATATTTTTTTACTTCGCAACCTTGAATTGTCATCACGTTCGTACACTACTTTTGTTTTTTCAATTACTTTCTCTTTCAACTCACCTCTAGAATCGTAATTATACGATTCACCTATTTTATGCTTTCCATTATGACTAATCGAGGAAGCAATTTTACCGCCAATATATTTATTAACTATTGTAGAAAATCCAGAAAAAACAGATAAATTACCGTTGTAGTCGTACTGGTACTGGCGACCAGTATCAGTTGCTACTGCGTAGCCATCCTTATTTTTTGCAATCGATTTTGAACTAGTATAACTTTTATCCTTATGTGAGTAGCTCCATTTTGTTACTTCACCTGTAGTGGCCATGTCTCACTTGGCAAATATTCAACCCTACTTTTCATCCATGCTTTTATATCGTCAGCATCATTTGTTGATTCTGTCATAGTATAAGCATGTGATAAGTTTTTACTTTCCTTCGCCTTCTGATCACCATCAAAAACGACCATTATATTATCTTGTTTCTGACGAATGTAATTAGAAGCTAATTGCCGTGATAAGGCAGATGCAGAACCTATGACTTCTATATTTATTCGAGATCTTATTCCACTAGGTAAAACAGCAAGTATCAAAGCTTTAGCTACTTTGTCTTCAACTAAAACTGATAGTTCTTGCTGATTTTCGGCGCTCAACTTTGCAAATGCAAAGTCGGGAGATATTCCTTTGGATACTATAGATTTTCCATTGATAGTTTCAATAAAAACCCTAGCGTCATCTGGTAATTGACTAAAAATATCTTTGGAGTGAGTTGTACATATGATTTGAATTTTTCTTTTTTACATACCTTTTTCAAATGGTTTATGAACTTTTTTTGTGCTTCAGAATGGAGGCCAAGCTCTATTTCATCAATTATAATTAAAGATCCTTCATTCGTTGCATGAATAACAGAGAACACTTCAAACAGTGCATTTTCACCTGCCCCCATGTTGAAGCCTGAATACCGTTTTCCATTACAAACTACTACTGGAAGTCTATATTTAGAATGAGATACATACTTGAATTCATCATATTTTTTTCCAAGTATTTTACCAACAATGTCTTTTACATCATTTTCCCATCCATTTTCAGCACTATATGAAAATGATTTCGAATAACTCTTCGATTGACTTTTTTCGCTGTGAGGTACAATTCTTTCAATACCTAAAAATACAACATCTCTATGTATTCTCCTTCCATAATCAGTCCATTTTCCTCCTTTTTTCTTGCTACGCTTTTGAAGGCCCACACCTTTACCGTCAGGTTTAATACTTGAGGCCCTCCATTTGTTATGCGCAATTCCATAGTAAATTTCAATCCCTTCTGGCGGAATATCATCACTATGCTGAACAAAAAAATCTGCGAATGTATAATATGCTTGTTTTCTATTTGGAAGTTTAAACCCTTTTTTTCCATTATGAAAAGCACAACATGCGAGGGACAATAATGTTGATTTTCCTGACCCATTTTTCCCAGCGATTGCTGTTATTGGGTAATCAAAGTCAATATCGAACGAGGATAACCCTCTAATGATTCCTTTACTAAGTTTTATCTTTCTTAATAACTGATGGTCGTTATCGTTAATAAATCACTTTCTAAGGTTTCTATCTTGGTTGCTTTCTCTATATTTCATATTTACATTCGATTATTGAAGAGCAGTAATGGCTAACATTTGTATAAACGGCACGCACACTTATCAGGTTAGACCTCTTAATATAAATTAAAAATTAGTAACTAAAAATAAATAGCTTAGAGAAAAATAACGTCAAAAACGGAGGTAGTAAAGTGTGCATGCACGCTTTTCTGGTTAGACCTCTACGTAAAAATTACTATTTAATGCTTTATTATCAGACACATGTTGAACAATTTTTAACTAAATAAAGTGTGCATGCACGCTTTGTAATTTATATGCGCCTATTATATCGGTGCATATTTCCCTACGTGCTTGACTATACAAGTTTTATTTTTTAGCAGCAAGACAAAGCGTGCGACCAAAACTCACAAAGCGTGCTTGTTTTATTGTAAATATTTTTGGTACTGTATATAAAAGCAGTTTTAAAATAATTTTCCGTGTCCAAAACTCCATTTTTAAAAGCTTTTAGAAAAGTCATCAGGTTACGTGGATATAGTATTCAAAATTAAAAAATATATAAATTGAATTAAATAATACGGCTTTTTGTCCGCTTCAGGCTCATCGCTGACCTAACCAACTGTGCGATTAGGTCAAATCCAAAATTGAAAAGTGTCAGATTAAATATGAGCTACTACATATTTAATAACAAACTAAAGAGAATTCCCTCTATGAGTTCTCTTTTCGTATTTATAATGTCAGTACAAACGTGTACCAAGCCTCAGGGAGTAGCGCTGAAAACCAGAGCCTGCATAGGCTTTGACAACTTCAAGCTTTTTTTATACACCCTAGTCTAACCTCCTCACCTCATAAAATTATCTAAGTAGTGTTTCCAAGCATAATTCAGTGCAACCACTTTAAAATATATGCTCAAGCTTTAAACTTACTTAAGAGAGAAGCAATGGTATTTCGCAAGAGTGTGTTGTATGCCAAAGAAAAACTAGCCCAATTAACGACTAAACACGGGAATACATTTCAGCTAACTAAACTTATAAATAGTTTGTCTGTAAAATCAACTAAAGGCGAGGTTACTTTTGTTTTTAGGAAACAAGTTAGAAAAAAGCGCCCATATAAAACACTTGGTAAATTAAGTAGCAATTATTCGATCGAGCAAGCCCTTACTGATTGTTGGGAGCATGAATTATGTTTGAAAGAAAACGGAGTCATAAATGAAGATATCTATGAGACTCAAAAACGTATTGATGAAATAGAAACGTGTGATGATATTGCTTGCGAGTTTTCTTACATCATGACGATGTTGATTTTCCTGTGGGTAACGAGCCACTGCAAAGCCTTCCTCATCTTCAACAAAAGTATGTAGGCAACATCAGTCCAATAATAGGTCATATCTTAATTACTGCGATAGATAGAAGGCATATAAACCGAGTAACTAAAAGCATACTAAACAAAGGGAACAGCTCTAGTAAGTATGATTATACCGCATCAGCTAATCATGCTATTTATATAATAAAAAAATTATTAGCATTAGCCGTTGAATACAAATTAACGAATTTAAATGCGGCTGAAAACATGACAGCTAAAGACGTAGGATACAAAGTAAAAAAATCACGTAAAGCACTTATGTTAACTGAGTTAAAAACGTTAATCCATCGCCTAGAGTCTAAAGCTGAAACAGAACCAGCTAACGTTTATGCCATATACTTATTGATCTTACTGGGTCCAAGGAAAATGGAATTAATCAGTGCAAAAGTATCAGATTTCATGATTGATCTGATACCAGTTAATAATGGGCTTTCACTAGTAGAGGTTATTGCTTGGAAGCAGAAAACAACTAAAACAGGAGGCATGAGATCTAAATATATCCCCCCTTTCATGCAAGAATGTTTAAATCGACTAGTTGAGATAGGAAATAGTTCTGATTACTTGTTAACAGCAAGAAAATCAAATAGTAGTAAACCGCATATCAGCTCATCTACACTAAATAAATTTATCAAGCGTATTTCCGGTGATTTAAAATTTTCAGTGCATGAACTAAGGCACACGACAAGAACTCTACTTAGTGTTTTAAGCATTAGTGACGATATTGCCGAGTCCTATATTTGTCACTCTAAAAACAACTATATGCATGATATTTATCACCTTTACCCTGAAAGAAAAGAGGCAGCAATAAAGCTATCTAATTACATAGAAACGCTTGTTAAGTATGTTCGAGAGGAAGATAAATGATGGTGTCTATATTTAAAAAACCAGAACCTTCTTAGTCGTTAAATGAAGTATTAGCATTACTTGGCTATAAAAAATCTTGGCTATACAAACAAATTCAGTTAGGAAATTTTCCTTTGCCAGATGTCAAAGTTGGCAAAAAAAATCAATGGCGTCAATCAACTATTTTACGATATCGAGACTACGCTGCACAAAAAAATGGAGCCTATAAACAAGCAGTAACTAGCTGGGGTGTTAGTGCTACTATCAATGGTTCTGCAACATATTGCAGGTTTTCATTCAAATATTAAATGTGGAGCATAAATTACGAGATGGAAACTCTGCAAGGTATTGCAGAGTTTCCATCAGTTAGCCTGCGCTCTTAAGCTCTTTCATACAACTAATATGACCATATTTCAGCGATAACTTGCAGAACTACCCCCTATTTAGTTTTACTTCTCTATTGCAGGATAATTAACACTCTGCGAGGAATAATATGCAGGTAATAAATTAGTTACGGTTAAGCTTTTGCCGTAAGTTAGCATGCCCTTGTAATTATATAGAACGCTTTATAAACCTAGCACTGATTTTAAACCCTCCTGGCGCCAATAACTTATTGAGTACTGACAAGCGAGGATCTGTATTTCCTTTTTCAATATCACGTAATGTTTTATCTGAAACTTTAATAAATTTTGCATACTGTGTTTGAGTCATACCATATAATGCTGTGCGAATAGTTTTGATCACTTCACCATGAGAAATAGTGTTTTGTTCTAAATTACTTTCTAGCTTAGCTAAAATTTCTTTTCGCTCTGCAACAGATAAATTAGCCATCGTAAACTCCCATATCCTTTAATTTATTTTTTATGTTGTAAAAACCTATGGCTGGAAAATTTAAAATCTCTTCAGGGCAATTTAGCTTCTCCAACATAGTGGGTAGCTCAATCAGTTTTTGGGCAATTGGCTTTATAAAATTAATCAATTCTGCTGGTTCACAAAAATCAGCAAGCTCTTTCGATACATTTTCAAAGTTTACTTGTCCACTTCTTTCACAATCCTTTTCCCACTTAAATAAACGAGTCACTATTTCAGGATCAGCTTTCATTGGCGCAAAATCATAAATAGGAGCAAATTGGATATCGCCTTCTAATTTTAAAAACGAAATATTTCGACCATGATTATCCGAATTACCAAAAACTAAATTTAAAAAGTCTCTCACGACATACTGCTTTGCAAATTCAGCACTAGTCATTTTTGTATCACTTTTTATTCGACTCCAAACTTTTTCCATCACCTTAAAATGATCATGATAGCTGCCTGGCTCTGCATTAATGATTGAGTAAATGCTTTCTAATCCAATTCTGGTTGCTTCATTATTTTCGACTCGAATATCAAAGCGAGGTAACCATAAGCTAACTTGTCCTTTATGTTCTAATATTTTCAACCTAGACACTTCAATTGTTTCAATTTCAGTTTCTAATAAAATATCAGTTAAGACTTTATAATAAATACCTTCCGCTTTTAATAGATTGTTATCCCTAGACGTTCGATTATTTCTCGCAAATTTGGTCAAATAAGGTGTAGCCGTTAATGATTTTCCGGCAAAATCACCATCTATATAAACTTCCTCATCTTCTAGCATAAGTAATAACTTAGGTGCTACTCCACCAGCACCTGTTGCCCCACCAACGGCTGCCCCTTGCTCATTGGCATACTCAAGAAAGTCGTGCTGTAATTGAATTACATCATTTATTGGAAAGCGAAAGTTATTATCTGCAAGCTTCTTAGGTACAGACTCCTTAACTCTAAGATTACCCACTGGCGACATACAGGCATGTGTTAATAAAGTGAAGTTTTGCTTAAACTCATCGGCACGGCTTACATTCAAAAACTTCAGCCACCAATCTCTAGATTTTCCTACAGGTAAAATATCATCGAGTAATGCAGGCCAATTCGTATATTCTGTTGGAATAATACTGATAGGAGCATTAATAGAACATGCCCAGCAATCTTTAATTTCATAACTAGCTACAGATGCAATATAATCAGGATAGTAAGATAAAATTACACTTGAACTTACTTGTTCATATGTAAAGCTTAGTTCAGCAGCATCCCACCACTTACCTTGATTGAATAATTGAAGTGTTACATTTGGCATATATCGACCAGTAGTTTGTTACCGTTAATATACAAATAGTAGCACAACAACGGTAGAATACTACCGTTTAAATTAAAAACACCACTAACAAACGGTAACAAACTACTTTTCTAAATATCAGCTATTATGGGAATAATGAGCAACCCTCAAAACTATATAGTTTTACTTATCTTTTTAACGACTTCTTATAGTTTCTGTATTTAAACTTCTTACAAGTTAATTAACAGCGGGAATAAGATGAAAAATTTCACCAAAATACAGCGAATTGCAATCGCTATTCTTTTAGTAACAAAGGGCGTTAAAAGTGAAGAACTGGAACCTCTAGGATAACAAAAAGTCAGGCTGACTCATGGGCTAGATATTTACTTGATAAGCACATCACTTTTCAAGATGCTCTGGATATTTACCATGAAGGAGATACAGAGGTGTCTATCAACCATTTATTGACTTTATGCCTAGATCAACGCTTTTTTACAAAGTCCCCCAAAAGTTCTGATAAATTACAAAAAAATTAATAAAAGCTGGGTTAATCCCAGCTTTATTCTTGCTGTTAAAGAAATCTCAGTGCATCGTCCAAAGCTACTATTTTACGAGTTCCTCTGCCCACTAAGATATAATGTGTATTACCAGTAGCAAAAATGCAATTGTCATATATATTAATCATTGCTGCTGTTCGAACCCAACCTCCTACGGGAAACCGCTCTAGTTCATCAAAAATAATTGTACTACCTTTAATAACCAGAACATTAGATTCATTAAGCTGAGGAGGTGGCTGAACATCCCAAATCATCCAATCCTTAACCACACATACTGGTTTATTTGATTCTATCTGCTTGCTCTTTTCTTTCATTTTATCAATTTGAGATTCAGAACAACCAAAGTCTGTAATAGCTCCCGGTTCATTTAATACGCCCGCTAATCTAGCAATCTCTTTTTTTAAATCGTCAGTCATAATTACCTCTATAGGTTAAAAATATGACTAGCTTGAATCAAGTTTCCGACCTGTCAAAAATCCTACTTCGCATTTAAAACACGTACAAAATCGTTTTAGCTGGAATATTACAGAAATGGATGATTTATTTTGCCTGTGGAATCAGCATGCAAAATGCAAGACCTGATAATCATATAGAAAGCTCCTAAGTGTTAAGCGTAAAGTATGTGCCGTCCAAAACACTTTTACGAACACTAGGAGCCTAAGATGAAACTATATGGTGGAATTGATTTACATTCAAATAATAGTGTATTTGCTATTAAAGATGAAAATGGTGAAATTAAAGCAAGAAAAAAATTACCCAATGATTTAAATATGATTTTTCAGTTTTTAGGCTCTTTTGAAAATGAATTAGTTGGCTTGGTAGTTGAGTCTACTTTTAACTGGTATTGGTTAGTCGACGCTTTAATGGATGCTGGATTTTGTGTTCATCTCGCCAATACGACAGCGATCCAGCAGTATTCTGGTTTGAAATATGCTGATGATAATAGTGATGCTGCTTGGCTGGCAGAAATGTTGAGATTAAATATTCTACCTGAGGGGTATATCTACCCAAAAGCAGAGCGAGCAGTACGAGATTTGATGCGTAAACGGATGCAACTTGTTCAACAAGCCACGAAAAACCTTTTGTCCATCCAGGGGCTATATATGCGTCATTTGAGTTATAAACTGAGTAATAACAAAATAAAACAACTCTCAGCTGAAGACATAGAAAAAGATTTTTTATCAACAAATGTTAGTCAGGCTACAGTTTGCAACCTAGCTGTAATGAACTGTCTAAAAACACAAATTAAGACGATTGAACGTGTCATATTAGAACAGGTTAAATTAAGAGCGCAATTCCAACAACTGACTAGCATTGATGGTATTGGTAATATTTTAGCCCTCACTATTATGCTTGAAACTGGTGATATTAAGCGTTTTGACAAGGTAGGTAATTACGCATCTTATTGTCGATGTGTCAGTGGTGCTCGTTACAGTAATGGTAAAAAGAAAGGCAGCACAAATTCAAAAAATGGCAATAAAGATTTGGCATGGGCTTTTGTTGAAGCCGCTAGCTTTGCTATCAGGTATAACAAAACAGTGAAAAGTTATTATCAACGAAAAGCAGCAAAAACAAATCAAACTGTTGCGATAAAAACAGTGGCCCATAAATTAGCGAGAGCTTGCTTTTATGTTTTGCGAGATGACGTGCCTTTTGAAGCTAAAAAAGCTTTTTGTTAACAGAATTTGGTTAAGGTAATGAGTTATACAAGGGGTTGGAAAAACCACGAGACCTGATTAAACCTTTACCTTAACCATTCCAATTTAATTGTAAAAATGAGTATGCCCAAAGTTAAAGCCATAACGGGTTGGATTGCCTTTAGCAGGCAAAGCCATAGATCTGTTAATTACAGAAACTTCTGTAAAGAACTGGATTAACTTTGGCACTAAATAATTACTGAGGCTTTGTAGCCAAGAGCAGTAGTCATCCAGTTTATTGGCTGACTACACCGCTTTAATTCAGATGGGTGACTGGTGCATATTCACACCAACATTGTGATTTTTAGGTGCGTATTAATAAATAATTGAAATTGGCGGTACAAAAAACATTTTTACTTGGTTTTTAATAAAAAACACAAGAAAACACACATGTCTGCTTGACCGGAAATTTCTAATGGGTGACCCCATATTTCTTTCACTGACCCCATATTTCTTTCATGAATTAAGTAAAAATTAGCATTGTAACTATAGGATCATAACAACTAAATGGATAAGCCGTTTACACCCAATTTATGTGAGCTAGCAGACAGTATGGGGATCGCTATGTATCAGCGATTCACACCTACTGAAGCATCACTATTTTTACGGTGTCCATTAGCTGAAATCACTAAGCTACAGACTAATCATCAAATCGAGTTTATTCAAGTTACCGAAAAACAAACTGAGTTTTTTGGTTTTCAATTACTAAATTACCAACTAGGTAATATACAGGTAACAGTTCAGCCTTCAAACCACAACCATACGCATGCCTCTAATTCTTCATTGCCAGATAAAATAATTCGTTCAAAAGAAGTGCAAGAATTAACAGGGTTATCACGAACTACAATATGGCGGTTAGAGCGTACTGGAAAATTTCCTGCACGTGTTGCTTTAACAGCTGGTAGTATTGGTTGGCGACTGACTGAAATTCAGGAATGGATTAAGAAATGTTGAGCCCGACTTTTATTATATATTAACTAGCAAAGTTTGATTTCACTATATCCAATAAAAAAGATTAATTAATAATCTATGAATTGACTTCAAACCATTGTAATAAAGGCTCGTAAATTGATAGTATTTAAGCTTAACAAATAAAAACTATAAACAATCTCAGATATTTATAAAAACATGTTAAACGCATGAATATTCATACTTTTCTATAAGGATGCTGTCAGTAAAAATGAATAATAACTACGGAATAAATATTGGTAATTTACAAAACTCTGAAGGCATTAAATTACCTTTAATATTACCCCTATCAACTGGCGGCTTTATAGTTGAGTATTCATTGGATAAGAGCCAAGAAGCATTACAGTTTATACAAAAACTAACACTTTCATATATTACAGCGCTTTCAGAACAGTTAGTTACTATCCATACTTTTGATTTTTCATTAAAAAATCCCTTCAAAGAATTAGCGCAACTTAAAGATACTGGAATATACAATTCTTACTCAGAAAAAAAAGCGCTGAAAGCATATGAAGAATTAGAAGAGCTAGTTCGGTATCGACACTATGAATTATTGACGGGCTATGAAGATATTCACTCATATAATCAGAACTCTCCACAAAAAGAAAAATTCCATATCGTTTTGTGGAATATTGAACACATTGTCAGTCAGTTCGGTACAATAAAAGATATTAAATCTTTTATTGAAGCAAGCCGTGAAGCAGGGGTTTATATTATTGCTTATGCTTCTGATGAAGCATTAATAAGCTTAAGCAATAACGACCGAAAAGAAATTGTTAAATCTTCACAAATTATTTCTACTGCTTATAGTGTAATTAAAATAAATGACAAACAAACACAATTAATAGCAGTTGATGATCAAACAATAAAGTTAAAAGAACTTATCAAACGTTTTAAATTTAATCATAACGTCGATACTGACAACGCAAAAATATACCAACAAGCAAATGACATCAAAGAAAGGCTACTACTTGATTCAAATGATAAATCTGAAGATTTTTTACGTATCCCTATTGGTACTACCTTAGACGGTCGTACGGAAATTAACTTTTCATTAGGAGATCGTTCAAGTGTTTACCATGCATTTATAGCAGGCACAAACGGTACGGGGAAAACGACTTTAATCAACAATATAATTTTAGGTATTGCTGAGAACTTTACAGCAAACCAAGTAAAACTATATCTGATGGATTATAAGCAAGGTGTTGAATTTCAAGTTTTTGAAAAACACCCTAACTGTGAGCATTTATTTCTAGATAATACCAATGTAGCTGCTGCTATAAACTTAATAGATGATTTTGCAAATTTAATTAATACTCGAAGTGAGTTATTTAAGGATGCAGCTGTTAGTAACATAGATGACTATAATAAAACACAGTCTAGTAAGGTCATTCCTCGAATAATATTAGTAATAGATGAAGTACAACGACTGTTTTCCGGTGGTTATAAAGAACAAAGTCATTTCGAACAACAGCTTGAATATGTTGTTCGACAAGGAAGAAGTTTCGGCATTCACATTATTATGTCTACCCAGACTTTAACCGGAGCAAATATTAGTCCAGCTATAATGTCGCAAATTCCTCTTCGTATAGCTTTTAAACTAATTGGTTCTGAAATATGGAAAATTTACGCATCTAATAATGATGAACCAGCAAGACTCGGAAAATACCAATTTATATACAATAACGAAGCAGGTGAAAAAACAGGTAATACCATTGCCAGAGCAATGCCCCCAAGAGAAGTTTCCAGCATTTTGTCTACCGTTATAAGTAGCAGACATAAAGAAGAAATGATTTTTCCAAAAATATCAAATAAAACTACGGCCACTTCAACGGAAGAGGCTGAAAAAAGAGAATCATCCCATGATATTGAAAACGTAGCTTCCATTGAAATAGATAAATTTCAACCGTTTGATTTAACTGAATACAGTGAAATGATGGATAAATTAAATGTAACTGAAGAGGTTGCTACAAATAATGAATAATCATCCAGTTTACGATAATTATGAAAACTACCTCGAATATGTATTTAGCGCATTAGATAATAATTCTTGGAAAAAAAGTAAGGCTCAAGATTCTATTGAAGGATTTCAGCATTACTTAAAGGAGTTTTTTGATGGTAAATTTATTAAAGAAGCTCAACAGCAAATAGAAGACTTAAAATTTGATAACTCCCTATGGGAAAGAGCTAAGCAAGGTGACACCTTAGAAAGTCTTCAGTGTTATTTAGACAAAAATAAAAAAGCTAAATTTATTGATATAGCTAAAAAACGACAAGATCAGATAAAAAAAGAAGAGCATATCTGGAATGAAATACTGGAAGAATATACTGAAGAAACATTCGGTGAGTATTTAAATACATACCCAAATGGAAAGTATGTTCAGCAAGCAAATAAATATATTGGTTATTTCATTAATGATAAAGCAGATTGGAAAAAAGCAAAAAATGCTAACACTATAAATTCTTATGAAGAATATTTATCTAACCATCAAGAAAAAGGTGTATACGCACTAGAAGCCAATGCAGCAATAAAGAGATTACTAGCAGAAGATGCTAATGCTTGGGGTATGGCTTGCAATGAAGACACTTATAATAGCTATAGTAAATATATTGAATTATTTAAAAGTGGCCAATACTTAACCGAAGCAAATAAAAAAATAGAAGAATTTAAAAAAGAAACCAGCCTTTGGGAGACAACACAAGAAATAGACTCAATTGAGACATATGAAAATTATTTATCAAAATACCCTGAAGGTTCTTATGTAGACAAAGCACGCACTCAAATACTTTTTATAGAAAAGGATGAAACTGAATGGAACATTGCCCGCTCTAATGATTCAAGAGTAAGTTATGAGAAGTACCTATCTAATTGTATAAATGGAAAATATAAAAAAGAGGCTAAAAATAAGTTAGAAGCTTATGCAAGAGAGAATAATGCTTGGCAAAAAGCTATAGATATTAATACTCTTCAATCCTATAAAACTTACTTAAGGTACTACCCTAATGGGGAGAATATCGTTAAAGCAAATAAGAAAATTACCGCTTTTACAAACGATGAAAAGGCATGGGAAAAAGCATTAAAAGAAAAAGATCTAACATCCTATCAATTATACCTACAAAAATTCCCAGAAGGCTTTTATCACAAGAAAGCGAGTGAATATATATTAGCAATTCAAGAAGATGAAAATGAATGGGTAAAAGCGGTAGAAAAAAATGTAATTACAATATATCAACATTATTTAAAAAACTTTAAAAATGGTCTTTACATAAGTCAAGCTAACAAAGCAATAGAAGTCATAACTAAAGACAACAAAGCTTGGGAGTATGCAAAGAAAGTCAACTCAATAAGCTCCTATCAAGATTACCTAAAATCATACCCTAAAGGCAAATGGACTTTATCTGTAGAGAGAAAAATATTTGAACTTGAGCTAGATGAGTCTAAATGGAAGAAAGCTTTTCAAGATAACAAATTAAGTAGCTATGAAGCATATTTGAAAGAATTTCCTGATGGTCTTTATAGTACGGCTGCTAAAGAAAAAATTAAAGAAGTAGAAGACACGGAAGCACTATTTGGTATTGGAGGAATTATATTGATAGTTTCTATAATTCTCTGGTTTTTCGATACACCAGATACAGAATTTAAAATTTCACCAGGACACGCTACAGTTCGCATTAATGATGCTTATTCTGGTGACATTAATGATGAAAGAAATGGAGATTCACCCTATTTCCAAGTGGATTATGAATTAGAAGAAAAATTTAATGATATTGAAGTAACAGCACCAGGATATAAGACAGTTACTAAGCGAGTAAAAAAAGGTGAGAAAAAGGTATCCATAACATTGGAAAATGTTTTTGAAAAAGCTAAAAAATTATTTGCTAAAGGAGATAAAAAAACAGCCTTTACCGAGTTCAATAAAATATCTGATGACCCATTAGCCTATGTATACTTAGGTTTTTTATATCGAGATCTGGAAAATAACCACAGAGAAGCTTATAAATATTTTAATAAGGCCGCAAATAAAAACATATCTAAATTTTCGAATGAGTTTTCACATTGTAATGTCGCTAGGTATTTAACCTCGGGATCACATGGAGAAGTAGATATACGTAAAGCAATGAAGTACCAAAAGCGAGGCTTTCCAAATGAAGTTAAATGCAACAAGCTAAAAGAAGAATTAATATTTCTTACTGAGACGTTTAAGGAAGCTAGGGGCTTATATTCAAAAGAAAAATATCAAAAGGCTTTTAAGTTATTTAAAAGTATTGAAAAACATGATGGAGCTTGGTTTTATTTAGGGCGGTTATATAAGTCTCAAGATAAAAACTATCAAAAATCCCATTTTTACTATGAAAAATCCTGCATATTAAAAGGGAGTGGAGCCGCTTGTAATAATCTTGGAGTTTTATTTGATAATGGGGAAGGAGTAAAGCAGAGTAATAAACTTGCGCTAAAATATTATGAAAAATCATCTTCATTAGGTGATGATTACGGTAACTGTAACGCTGCAGAATTCTATGTTGATAATAGTAAAGGATTACCAATGAATGCAAGCAGAGCAAAAAAATTACTCTCTTCAGGTTTTCCTGATACAGAGTACTGTAATAAACTAAAAGAAAAAATAAACAAGCTATAAATATGTCTATTAATTTAAATACATGTATTTTTAAATTGGTCTTAAAATTGGTAACTTCATGAGTAAATTAAATAAAATTTATACAGGGGATTATTCTGAGGAAGGCTATATTGCGGGCATCAATAGCTCTGAGAAGAATAAACCTAAAAATAAGCTTGGTGTTATAAAGGCTATACATCCAATTAATTATGCTTGGCAGTTTTCAAATGCGTATCAATCCTATATGAGTAGTTATGATAAGGGCTATACAGACGGTCAACGTAAACAAAATGATGTCCACTACAAGAATTCAAGTAAAGGTGAAAAAATGCAATCTGCTAATCAAAGCTTTAATCTTCAATTACAATTATTACAAGAATTTGAAAGGAACCTTAATACACTAAAGGAGTACCTTGCTGTGATACCAGAAAACTATGGACAGCAAATCAATGCATCAGCAAGCTTAGGTTTTGTTGATGATTATGTTAACGGGTTGACTAAAAGACAGCGAGATTTTGCCAATAAAATATCTCAAACAATGTCCCTAATCGAACAGCAACGTTCTCGAATAAATGACCTACATAAATCAGAAATCAATAGACTACGACAGCTTGCACAGCAATAAAGGAGTGTGAAATGAGTAAACTAACATTAGCAAACCAATTAGGTTGGTCTATTACGACTATGGATCAATTAAACGAAATAGGTGAAAAGCTTAATGATTCTGCAAATCAATATAACGATATTGTAAACCAATTGAGTACTTCAGATTATCTTGGA
This sequence comes from Pseudoalteromonas sp. '520P1 No. 423', assembly GCF_001269985.1. Taxonomy (NCBI): domain Bacteria; kingdom Pseudomonadati; phylum Pseudomonadota; class Gammaproteobacteria; order Alteromonadales; family Pseudoalteromonadaceae; genus Pseudoalteromonas; species Pseudoalteromonas sp. '520P1 No. 423'. The sequence continues at coordinate 3,754,125 of NZ_BBZB01000001.1, forward strand.
GAAATGCTTGATGATATACAGAAGATGAACAATATCTTTCAAGAAGATATTAATGGACTAAAAAAGCATATTTATAACGAACACATGACATATATTGAAACTCAGATAAAAGGTATTAAGCAATCCCTAGATGCCTTTAGCTAGGTTTACTCAATTAGAGCACTCTCACTAAGTGGTGACATGATTGGTGACACAAAATTAAATTCACTATGTTAATTTAACTTAACATAATGAATATTATGCGTTTTAAATTAACAATGCGTGAGCAGATCCAGAACATAGAATAGAAGTTTATTCACCATATCAGAAAACCGCTTTTACAGCGGTTTTTTCATTTATAGCCATTCTGTCAAAATCCATTTAAAATATAGAAAACTTTATAGCTTTATTTTCATTGCTATAAAAATATTTAACATTGAACAATCGAGAATACTGATGTCACAAGTTCGCGGAAATTTATTTATCTTATCAGCGCCATCAGGCGCAGGTAAGTCTAGCTTAATTAATGCTTTATTAGAGCGCCACTCTGATATGAAAGTATCAGTTTCTCATACTACTCGCCAACCACGCCCAGGTGAAAATAATGCAGAGCATTATCACTTTGTTGCAGTAGATGAGTTTAAAAAATTAATTGAAGCAAATGATTTTTTAGAATGGGCTCAAGTTTTTGAAAACTATTACGGCACTTCAAAACAAAGTATAGAGTCTCAACTTGCTCAGGGGATTGATGTATTTTTAGATATCGATTGGCAAGGCGCGCAACAAATGAGAAAAGTACTACCAGAAGTGCAAACTATCTTTATTTTACCGCCTTCTAAACAAGAGCTAGAAAACAGACTTAATTCTCGCGGCCAAGATTCAGCTGAAGTAATCAAATCTCGTATGGATAAAGCGCAAGCTGAAATGTCTCACTACAATGAGTTTGATTTTTTAATCATTAACGATGACTTTGATACAGCTTTATATCAGTTAGAAACAATTGTTTTTGGCCAAAGATTAAAGCAAAGTAACCAAGCTTTGAAGTTTAATAGCTTAATTAACGATCTTTTACCTGCATAAAGTAAAAATTGTTTGGCTAAATCTCGCGCTTAAAGTAAACTACACTACTTGCGTAAATTAAATTTTTTGAATTTGGGAGTACTCGATGGCTCGTGTAACTGTTGAAGATGCGGTAGATAAAATTGGTAATCGTTTTGATTTAATCTTGGTTGCGGCACGTCGTGCTCGCCAAATTGCTACTGGTGGCAAAGATGCTATGGTAGAAGAAGAAAACGATAAGCCTACAGTTATTGCTCTTCGTGAAATCGAAGCTGGTTTAGTAACTAATACAAGTTTAGATAGCATTGAGCTTGCTGAAGAGCAAAATCAAGAAGCTGCTGAACTCGCTGCTGTGGCAGCAATTGTTGGTGGAAACCAATAGAAAGCATACTTTTTAACAGTCTTTAGCTTTTAATACTAAAGGCTGTTAATTCACTTCTTCACTTCCAGCTTATTTCATCGTATATTGTAAGACATACCCCTATTTCTCTCACCTCATAATGCATTGGAGCGTGAATGTATCTTTTTGAAGGTTTAAAAAAGAATATCTCAGAGTATTTATCTGAAGATCAAGTTGAATTAGTGCAAAAAGCATATGTTGTTGCACGAGAGGCCCATGAAGGCCAAACTCGCTCAAGTGGCGAACCTTATATCACTCATCCAGTTGAAGTAACTCAAATACTGGCAGCGATGCATTTAGATCATGAAACATTAATGGCAGCATTAATGCATGATGTAATTGAAGATACTGATTTTAGCCAACAAGATTTAGCCGAGATATTTGGTGAAACCGTAGCCGAACTTGTTGAGGGCATGAGTAAGCTCGATAAGCTAAAGTATAAAAACAAAAAAGAATTCCAAGCAGAAAACTACCGAAAAATGATTATGGCTATGACGCAAGATATTCGCGTTATTTTAATCAAGCTTGCTGATCGCACTCATAACATGCGTACATTAGGTGCACTTCGCCCTGATAAACGCCGTCGTATTGCAAAAGAAACCCTTGAGATTTTTGCCCCGATTGCAAATCGCTTAGGCATTCACGATATCAAAAATGAACTTGAAGACTTAGGTTTTCAGGCCCTTTATCCTATGCGTCACCGCGCTTTAACATCAGAAGTTGCTAAAGCTCGCGGTAATCGTAAAGAGATTATCAATAATATCCAAGAAGAAATCATCACTCGATTACAAGAATCTGGTGTTAATGCTGAAGTAACGGGTCGTGAAAAACATAGTTATAGCATTTATCGTAAGATGCTAAATAAAGAACTGATGTTTAACGAAGTTATGGATATTTATGCTTTTCGCATCGTAGTTGACTCTTTAGATACATGTTATCGCGTATTAGGCGTTGCTCATAACTTATATAAACCGATTGAAACACGCTTTAAAGATTATATAGCTGTACCAAAAACCAATGGTTATCAATCGCTCCACACTTCTTTAGTCGGTCCTCACGGTATTCCAGTTGAAATCCAAATCAGAACAAAAGAAATGGATCAAATGGCTGATATGGGTGTTGCTGCTCATTGGACATATAAAAAAGCGGGTGATAACTCAGGTAATACAGCACAACAACGTGCACGCCAATGGATGCAAAGCTTATTAGAACTGCAGCAAAGTGCAGGCTCTTCTTTTGAATTTGTTGAAAATGTAAAAACGGAATTATTCCCAGAAGAAATCTACGTATTTACACCTGATGGTAGAATTGTTGAGTTACCTATGGGCGCAACTGCAATCGACTTTGCATATACAGTTCATACTGATGTTGGTAACTCTTGTGTCGGTGTTCGTGTTAACCGAAAACCACACCCTTTAAGCCAACCTTTAGACACAGGTCAAACAATCGAAGTTATCACAAGTTCAGGTGCTCACCCTAATGCAACTTGGCTCAACTTTGTAGTAACAGGTAAAGCACGCCTAGGCATTAGAAACTACCTAAAAACACAGCAAAATGATGAAGCGATGAACTTAGGTAAACGCTTATTAGAGTCTGCTCTAGGTGAAACCTCTCTTGAAGAGTTATCGCAAGACAATATCAACCAAGTTCTAGAGGATAACCAAGTTTCAAGCTTATTAGAGTTATTAGTAGAAATTGGCTTAGGTAATTTAATGAGCGTCATGATCGCCAGACGATTATTAGCGATAGACTCTGAAGATTCAGATAATGTAAGCGAAATTAAAGAAGATACTAAAGCTGCCTTAATAGGTACTGAAGGTATGTTAGTTAATTATTCTAAATGTTGTAGACCAGTTCCTGGCGATGATATTGTTGCTCATGTAAGTCAAGGAAAAGGCCTAACAGTGCACCGCCACGAATGTAAAAATATTCGCGGCTGGGAAAACGAGCCGGCAAAATTCTTTATCGTTAAATGGGAAGACGCGCCTGAGAAAGAATATATCGCAGCATTTAGAGTTGAACTCATAAACCATCAGGGTTCAATGGCTAAGCTCACTAATTTAATTTCTACCACTTCAGCCAACATTGTTGAAATAACCACTGAAGAAAAAGAAAGTAATTTATACATCGTTGATATGTCTATTACGGTTAAAGACCGAATACATGTTGCAAATGTAATGAGAAAGATCAGAGTTGTACCTGAAGTACAAAAGGTATACCGTAAAAAATAACTGCACTTTTATTTAAAACAATAAAGCAGCTAATTATGAATTAAGGAAGTAAAATGGCAAAAGTAATTGTTAGTACAGAAAATGCACCTGCAGCAATTGGTACCTATAACCAAGCTGTAAAAGTGGGCACTACGGTATATTTATCAGGTCAAATTCCATTAGTACCAGAGAGCATGGAGCTAATTTCACAAGACTTTACAGAGCAAGCGCACCAAGTTTTTAAAAATCTAGTGGCTGTTTGTGAAGCCGCAGGTGGTGAGTTACAAGATATGGTTAAAGTGAATATATTTTTAACTGATTTATCTAATTTTGCTATTGTAAATGATGTAATGAGCCAATATTTCAAAACACCATACCCAGCACGTGCTGCTGTACAGGTGAGTGCACTACCTAAAGCTGTACAAATTGAAATTGACGGCATTATGGAGCTACCTTCAACTAACTAATAATCATTAAACTTTTGATAAAAAGAGCCTTTTGGCTCTTTTTTAGTTTCAAGCAATATTCAACGACTCATTTTTTCCCCAAAACACACAACACAGACACTAGATTAAATTTATTTTCTGGCTTAAAGTTAAATCAATGTTTTTTTTGAGGTATAACGTGTTTAAGCTGAATTCAAATAATCAAGTACAACTCGTTATCAATAATGAGTTCCCTTTCCCACCTAGTACAGATTATGTTTTAGAAGCCTTAAGCACATCTGCCTTTTGTGAATTTGAAGTGCATAAAAAAGATATTTTGCAATTTGTAAAAGATAAAAACCATAATACAACTTTAATTGTTGCAACAAAAAGAGATGCCCAACTAACAATAGAGATATCAGAAGATAAAATGACGGCTCAAGGCACTTTAATCACCCCACAAGGTGGAAAAATGCTTGATTTAGAATCAGCAAAGGCACTGATTGTTAAATCAGGCGTTTCAAGAGGGTATAAACAAGCCTATTTAGAGCAACTTTTACAACACCAACTGGAACAGCCTTCAGGTACTAAATTTATTGAACCGATAGCTAAAGGGCAGCAAGCAGAAGCAGGTCGAAACGCTAAGTTAGAAAAGAAAATAAAAACATTAGCTGAGCGGATAAATACCCCTAAAAAACTAGAAGACGGTCGTGTTGATATGCTTGATTTTGGCAAAGTAGCAAGGGTTACACCAGGTACTTTATTGATTGAAAAAATACTTGAAACCGCAGGTAAAGATGGCTTTACTGTATCAGGAGAAACACTCAAAGCAGTCCCCGGTAAAACAATTAAACTTGTGGCTGGTGAAGGCACAGAAATCAAAGAAAATAAACCAAATGAATTGATATCAGTGCTAGCAGGTGTGCCTATAGAGATTAAAAATGGCATGCGCGTAGATGATATTTATTCAGTAGAGAGTGTATCTGTTAAAACTGGACATATTGACTTTGATGGCAGTATTTTAATTACTCAAAATATTGAGCCAAATATGAAAGTCACAGCTAAAGGTGATATTACCGTATTAGGTACCGTTGAATCATCTATATTAAATGCAACAGGTAATATCACTATTAAACAAGGTGTTATTGGTCATCAACTTGCTAATAAAGATGAATTAAGTTGCACTATTTCCTGTAAAGGCGATTTAGAGATAAGCCATGCACAATATGCCTTACTACAAGCCAAAAATATTTATATTGAACGCCTTTCAAACCACTGTAATTTAAAGGCTAAAAATCAAATTCTAATAGGAGATAAAAACAAACCACTTGGTAAACTTATTGGCGGTAAAGTATTAGATGCACGCAAAATAAAAGTAGGTGAAATTGGCTGTGAATCTGGTGCAAAAATAGAGTTACATTTAATTCAAGATGCTTTTAAATTAAAAGAAAATACAGAAAAGTTGATTCATAAACAAATTGAAACTGAACAGCACTTAACTGAGTTACAAGAAGCGTTAGATAAAATAGAAAATTCAAAAGCTTCTGAGCAAAAAGAGGCACTATTTAATAAAATAACATCAACACACCACCACTGGGTTACTCAAGCAGAAAATATTCATGAAAAAACAACTTTATTTGAGGAGTATTTACATCAACTTTTAGAAGCTGCTGAATTAGATGTGAGCCAACAAGTTTATCCGGGAATAGAGCTTCATTTATTTGACAAGGTCCTACAAACTAAACGTTGTTATGGACCTTGTAAAATGAAATTACATGAAGGAAAAATAAAAATAGATTTTAAAACCTAAGCACCGACATCCATGTAGGCGCAGCAGGTTTATTATAGTATTTCAGATACTTCTGATTTTAATTGCTCAGACCATACTCCAACCTGAACCTGACCGATATGCTGTTTTTGTAATAACAACATAGCTAATCTTGATTGGCCTATGCCACCACCAATTGTTTGCGGTAACTTAGATTGTAATAACATTTTATGCCAATCTAATTCTAACCTAGCTGTATCACCCGTAATTTCAAGTTGCTTTTCTAATGCTTCAGGGCTAACACGGATACCCATAGATGAAATTTCAAATACATCTTTTAACACAGGGTTCCAAACTAAAATATCACCGTTTAAGCCTTCATATTTATCACAGGTAGCACTAGACCAATCATCATAATCTGGTGCACGCACATCATGAATATCACCATGAGATAACTTACCACCTATGCCAATTAAAAATACTGCGCCAAACTCTTTTGCAGCTGCCCTTTCACGATCTTTTGCTGATAATTCAGGGTACTGTTCTACTAATTCTTGCGAATGAATAAAAGTAATTGATTCTGGTAAAAATGGTTTTAAATCATATAATTTATCAAGCTCTAATTCAGTTGCTTTAATAGCACTATAGAGCGTTGTTACCGTTGATTTTAAATAGTCTAAAGAACGCTCAGTTGATTCACAAATTACTTTTTCCCAGTCCCATTGGTCTACAAACACAGAGTGAATTGGACTTAACTTCTCTTCATCAGGTCTAAGGGCTTTCATATGAGTATAAATCCCCTCACCAATACTAAAGCCATACTCACCCAATGTTTTACGCTTCCATTTAGCTAAAGAATGAACAACTTCATATTCTTTTTCAGGTAAAGATTTCACTTTTACTTCAACCGCTTTTTCATGACCGCTTAAGTTATCCTGAATACCATCTCCAACTTGCGCTAAAATAGGCGCCTGCACTTCGATTAATCCTAGCTTTGATTCTAGTTGTGCTGAAAATAACTGTTTTGCTTTGCTGATCTGTACTTGGCTTTTTATGTATTGGCTGCTCATGATAATTCTCAATTAGTTTACGTTTCTTGTCTATTATCCTCACTCAAATCACAATATCATTCAATATCCCTTAACAAAAATAGCTTTACACTAATTTTATTGATAATAGAATAGCCTTTAAATTGAGAGATCAATAATTACTTGGGCAAAATACAATGCAAAATTATGAGATCGATAATCTAGATAAAAGCATTCTTGAGGCACTAACAGAAAATGCACGTATTCCTTATGCTGAATTGGCTAAAAAACTAGCAGTGAGTGCAGGTACAATTCATGTTCGTGTAGAGAAAATGAAAAATGCAGGGATCATAGAAGGTACTAAAGTATCAATTAATGCAAAAAACTTAGGATATGATGTTTGCTGTTTTGTTGGTATAAACCTTAAAAATGCCAAAGATTACCCTAATACAATAAAAAGACTAGAAGAATTTGAAGAAGTTGTTGAAGCTTATTATACAACCGGAAACTACAGTATTTTTATTAAGTTAATGACACGTTCTATCGATCATTTACAATTTGTTTTAATCAATAAAATACAAACGATAGAAGAAATTCAATCAACAGAAACCTTAATATCATTACAAAACCCAATTAATCGTGATGTTTTACCTTAAGCCAACAAAACATTATAATCTCATCCGTTTTTCAATTATGAGTATTAATGAGTCAACGCATGCCAAACAATCGCTACAAAAGAATCAAAAGCGTTTTAGATAAAAGACAAACTGATTTAACAGTATGTTTAGATGAAGTACACAAACATCATAATCTATCTGCGATTGTACGCACGGCAGATGCAGTGGGAATTCATGACGTTCATGCTGTATGGCCAGAAAACCAAAAGCGTGTTACAGGCAATACCTCAGGTGGTAGTAAAAATTGGGTTGAAACTCATATGCATATAACTGTTGAAGATGCTATTTCTGATATTCGAGAGCGTACTCCTGGTATTCAGCTTTTAGCGACCAACTTGTCGGATACAGCAGTTGATTTTAGAGAAATTGATTACACAAAACCTACAGCCATTATTGTTGGTCAAGAACAAACAGGGATTTCAGATACCGCACTTGCTTTAGCCGACCAACATATTGTCATTCCAATGGAAGGCATGGTTCAGTCTCTTAATGTTTCTGTGGCGACGGCTTTAATTTTATTTGAAGCGCAAAGGCAAAGAAAAATAGCAAACATGTATGATAATTCTGACTTATGTAAAAATATTAGACATAAGTTATTGTTTGAAGGTTGTCATCCTGTTGTTGCTAAACAATGTAAGTTAAAAGGATTAGATTACCCTGCCATTGATGATGAAGGCGAAATTATCGCAACTGAAGCTTTTTGGAATACCCTAAGATACAAGGCGAGCTAAGTTAAAATAAAAGAACCTAATGGCATTTTTGTCATTAGGCTGAATTCATATTTCCTTTTCAATCACATATCCCTAGCGAATAAGTTTAAATTCTGGCAACATTTCATATTATCACTTTGATTAATCTAATTGAGCAATAAATGAGTCAACTTCCTAATTTAAGCCAATACTCTATTACAAAGCTTAAAGGTGTTGGCCCAAAAATGGCCGAGCGATTATATAAATTACATATTCATACAGTCCAAGATATGCTTTTTCATTTGCCTATGCGATATGAAGATAGAACAAAAATCGTGCCTATCTATGAATTACAAGTTCACTCCCATGTGAGTATTCAAGCAACAATAGAAACAAGCCAAGTTACCTTTGGCAAAAGGCGCATGTTTGTTGTTAATGTTAATGATGGTACAGGCAGAATATCACTTAGATTTTTCAATTTTACTGCCGCGCAAACTAAAAGTTTAGCACAAGGTAAAACAATTCGATGTTTTGGTGAAGTGCGTCGTGGTCATAGTGGTTTTGAAATGGCTCATCCTGAATATAAACTTGTGCAAATGAATGACGGCTATCCACAGCAGGAAAGCGAGCAAGAAACGCTAACACCCGTTTATCATACTACTGAAGGTTTAAAACAGCTTAGTATCCGTAACTTGAGCGATCAAGCAGTCTCCTTATTACATAAGTATGATATTGAAGAATTATTGCCCATAGAACATCAAACCCATGGTTTAAGTTTAAAACAAGCTTTGCTTACATTGCACCGCCCTTGTGCCGATACTAATCAAACTTTATTAGAGTTAGGTACCCATCCAGCGCAGCAACGCTTAGTAATGGAAGAGCTATTAGCGCAAAACCTCAGCTTATTAAAATTACGACAAAAAGGCCAAGATCATCAAGCGATCAATTTACCGCCCACTAACCCATTAGAATCACAATTTTTATCTAGCTTGCCTTTTTCGCCCACTCAAGCACAGCAAAGAGTGGTAGCTGAAATTAAAAATGATTTAACACAAAGCTACCCTATGATGCGCTTAGTACAAGGCGATGTTGGTTCAGGAAAAACCTTAGTCGCAGCGCTGAGTGCGCTTTGTGCTATTTCTCAAGGGTATCAAGTTGCATTAATGGCGCCGACTGAAATTTTAGCTGAACAACATGCCACCAACTTTAGAAACTGGTTTGAACAACTCGATATCAAAGTTGCTTGGCTTGCAGGTAAAACCAAAGGAAAACTCAGAGAAACCACATTAGAGTCTATCGCATCAGGTGATGCTCAAATGATTGTTGGTACTCATGCATTATTTCAAAATCAGGTTATTTTTAATAATTTGGCATTAATCATAATTGATGAACAACATAGATTTGGCGTACACCAAAGATTAGAGTTAAGAGAAAAAGGTAAATTTGAAATTGATGAAAACACAGTTTGTTACCCTCATCAATTAGTAATGACCGCAACACCTATCCCAAGAACATTAGCTATGACAGCTTATGCAGATCTAGAAACCTCAATTATAGATGAACTTCCTCCTGGTAGAACACCTATCACAACCGTTGCTTTACCTGATACCAGACGAGATGAAATTATTGGTCGAGTAGAGAAAGCCTGTAAAGAGCAAAATAGACAAGTTTATTGGGTGTGTACCTTAATAGAAGAATCTGAAGCACTGCAATGTCAAGCTGCAGAAGATGCCGCAGTTCACTTACAATCATGCTTGCCAGATCTTAAAATTGCATTAGTGCATGGCAGAATGAAAGCAGCTGAAAAACAAGAAGTGATGCAGCAGTTTAAAAATGGGGAATTTCAAGTTTTAGTTGCTACAACTGTCATTGAAGTGGGTGTTGATGTGCCAAATGCAAGTCTCATTATAATTGAAAACCCTGAGCGACTTGGCTTAGCACAATTACATCAATTACGTGGCCGTGTCGGTCGAGGACATATCGCATCACATTGTGTATTGCTTTACCATAGTCCTTTATCTAAAACTGCACAAAAGCGCTTAGGTGTTTTAAGAGACAGCTCAGATGGTTTTGTTATCGCTCAAAAAGACTTAGAAATTAGAGGCCCAGGCGAAGTACTTGGCACCAAACAAACAGGCTTAGCAGAATTTAAAATTGCAGATTTAGTACGTGATGCTTATTTAGTACAACAAGTTCGCCCAATTGCACTTAATATGCTTAATCAATACCCAGAACCGAGCAATAAGCTTATTAAACGTTGGTTACCTGAACGAGAGCAATACGCACAAGCTTAAAGTAGGAGTGTCTTTAGGCCCGAATTACTTTAACATTCAGGCCTAAAAATACTGGCTAAGGTCTATAAACCTTAACAGTTTTATATCCTTGATCATGTAAAATAAGCGCCTGTAGTTGACTCATCACACCTTTATCACAGTATAAGTAATACTCTTTATCTTGTGGTAAATCAGCAAACTTAGTCCCTAAGCGGAAAAAAGGTAAATGAATAACTTCATGATCTTCAACTTCTAGAGGATTATTATCTTCTTCTTCAGGAGAGCGAATATCAACTACCACTGCATCTTTTGGTAAGTCAGACACAGATTCAGCATCTTTTACTTCTTCTTTCGCTTCTTTAGCTATATCACGTATATCCATAACACGTGCGTTTTCGATAACTGTGTCTAATACATCAAAGTCGAACTTTTCTTCTTCAGCTAAAATCTTACCAATTTTAGCTTTAACCGTTGGCTTTTTAGAGATCACACCACAGTATTCAGGCATTACTTCTGCCATATCAGCCGTACCTATGGCACGTGCGATATCGATAATTTCTTGTTTATCGTGTTGAATAAGAGGACGTAAGATTAATGTATCGGTTACTCTGTCAATAATGCTTAAATTCGCAAGTGTTTGACTCGAAACTTGGCCTAAGCTTTCACCTGTTACAATCGCATCGATACCCATTTTCTCCGCAACAGCTGAGCCTGCACGCATCATCATACGTTTTAAAATAACACCCATTTGGCTGTTTTCTACATTTTCTAAAATCTCAGCAACAACAGGATCAAAATCTACAGATACAAATTTAACTTTATGAGTAGAGCTAAATTTATTCCATAAGTAATAACTGGCTTGTTTAACACCAATCTCGTGTGCTGCACCGCCTAAGTTAAAAAATAAATAATGTGTACGAGCCCCTTTACGTATCATTTGATACGTCGCAACACCAGAATCAAAACCACCGGATACCAGAGATAACACACTTTCTTGGCTAGGAAGCGGAAATCCTGCAACACCTGTATGTGTTTCTTTTACGATGTAAGCTAAATCTTGTTTAATTTCTATTTTGACTGTTACTTCAGGTTTAGAAAGTTGAACACGTGCACCTTCAACATTTTGATTTAAACCACCGCCGACATAGCGCTCTACTTCACCTGAACTAAAGTCATGTTTACCTACGCGCTTACAGCGAACACAAAATGATTTGCCAGCAATCACATCACGATTTAATTCTAAAGCAGCTTGATATATATCATCTATGGTTTCAAAAGGTGTTTCAGCAACTTCAATAAATTGCATAATACCTGGAATACTTTTTAAGATATCAATTAACGCTAAACGAGAATCTTCATCATCTTTTTCAGATACTAATACTAAGTTATCCCAGTTATTAAGTACCTTTACACCTTCATCAAAACGCTGGCCAAGAATTCGGATATTATTCTCTAAAAGCTTAGTAAAACGTTTTCTGACAGAACGACTTTTAATCGCAATTTCAGGGTGTAATTTGATGATAAATTTAATCATGAGCGTCTCAAAATGTAACATAAGTAACAGGCGCGAGATTATAGCAAATCACACCCTAAAGCCCAATAAAACTTCTAATGCCATTTCAGATAATTAACCGCTCACTTAATTATCTGAATTGATATAAGCTTAATATTTATTCTAACGCAGCTAAAGCACCGTCTAAGTTTGGTTGTTATAATTCCATAAAACAAAAAAGGCTTCCATTGGAAGCCTTTTCTATTTAATAAACCACGTAGTGGTCATAATAAATCTACGCAGTAAATTTATATGCCAAATGCAGTTCTTAAAATAAAGAATATACCGATAGCTAAGAATGCACCTATTGGTAATGTAATAACCCAAGAAACTACGATATTACGAATAACACCTAAGTTTAATGCGCCAATACCACGGGCCATACCTACACCTAACACAGCACCCACTAAAGTTTGTGTTGTAGAGATTGGCATACCAGTACCTGATGCAATAACAACAGTTGATGCAGCGGCTAATTCAGCAGCAAAACCACGGCTAGGTGTTAAATGTGTAATACCTTCGCCTATTGTTTTCATTACATTTTTACCAAGTGTTGCTAAACCTACCACAATACCAATTCCACCTAGTGGTAAAATCCACCAAACAAGAGCGGTTTTCTTAACGATTTCACCGTTATTTTCAACAATACCAACAACAGCAGCTAATGGACCAATTGCGTTAGCAACATCATTAGAACCATGAGCAAATGCCATACATGCAGCAGTCAGTATCATTAAAACGCCAAATACTTTTTCCACATTGTTAAATTGCATTTCTTTATCAGCTTTAGGGTCATACTTTAAACGCTGAATAACAATCTTACCAATGATTGCAACAATTACTGCGATTGCGATTGAAAGTAAATAACCTTCAACAGCGCCCATATTTATACCAATATGCTTTAAGCCTTTTTTGATTGTCACTAAAGACATAACAAAACCAGCTAACCCCATATAAATAGGCACAAAACGTTTTGCATTCTTTAAAGGTTCAGCAGTATCAAATATCAGCCTTTGCGAACTCATAAATATAAAGTAAGCAATAATACCTGATAATAATGGCGTAATAATCCAACTACCAACGATACCACCAACTTTGCTCCAAGTTACCGCATCAGTACCAACTGCAACTAAGGCAAAACCAATAATCGCACCAATAATTGAGTGAGTAGTAGATACAGGCCAACCTAAAGCCGATGCAATCAATAGCCAAGCACCAGCAGCAAATAAGGCTGAAATCATACCTAATACAAATACATCAGGAGTCGCGGTAAAGTATGATGCATCAATAATACCTTTGCGTATTGTTGAAGTTACTTCGCCGCCGGCTAAATATGCACCTGCAAATTCGAAAATCATTGCAATAATAATTGCTTGCTTAATTGTTAGTGCTTTTGAACCAACAGATGTACCCATCGCATTGGCAACATCATTTGCACCAATACCATAAGCCATAAAAAAACCAACTGCCGCAGCAATTAGCACCAACATAGTGCCATAGGATGCTATAAAATCCATACGAGTACCTTTTTCGCTTTAATTTTTATTAAATAACTAACGAGCTAACATTAACTCAAGACGAGAGCCTACACGCTCTGCAATATCTGCTAAATCACCAACCCATTCAATGATCTTATATAAGAACATTGCATCAATCGGATTCATTTCGCTTTCAATTTCACGTAACTGTCTACGTAACTTGATTTGCATATCGTCAGTATCTTGCTCAATGGCATCCAATTCCACTAACATGTTTTCTACTAAAGTGACTTCACGACCTCTGAAGCCTGTCTCTAATAGTTCATCTAATTCATTTATTGCTTTAGATGCTTGTTTAGTCGCATCTATACAACGAGATAGATATGTCATGAAATCAGCTTGAATTTCACTCGGTATATCCATCTCACGACCAATTACTCGGCCAGCAATATCTTTCGCTTTATTAGCTATTTTATCTTGTTGCGTGATCAACTCTAATAAATCAGTACGCTCAACAGGTAAAAATAACCCTCTTGGTAACTGAATTCTGATATCTCGCTTCATTACATCCGCTTGACGTTCTAGCGTTCTGATCTGTAAACGAACTTGTTCAGCTTGTTGCCATTCTTTCTTGAACACATGTTGGAAAAAATCCATCAATGTAGCACTTGCTTCATGAACTTTTATTATGTGTTCTTCTATTGGTTTGATCGGAGACTTTGCAAAGACCCCAAAAAACGCATTTCCAGACATGATTTACCCTTCATTTCTTATTTGCAGCGCGGATTTTACAGTATAAATGTCGATTGTGAATCGATTTTTACCACCTACAATCCATTAAATTTAAAATTGACTACTTTTGTTTTTAAAGCTGATTACATTTTTAAAATATCTTTTTCTATATCTTCTTGAGAAATATGACGAATATCTTTGCCTTTTACAAAATAGATAACATATTCTGCTATATTTTGACATCTGTCCCCAATTCTCTCAAGTGAGCGAACTGACCACACTAATGCCATTATTTTTGGAATTGAGCGTGGATCTTCCATCATATAAGTCATAATTTGGCGAATTAAGGCTTCGTATTCACGGTCAACTTTAGCATCTTCTTTATGTACCTTAAATGCCGCATCAACATCCATACGTGCAAAAGCATCTAATACATCATGTAACATTTTTGATACTTGACGGCCCATATTATCGATCATCACTAATAAATCTTGCTGCTCTTTAGAAAAGGAATCTAAAGCAACTTGTGCAATGCGTCGTGCTTCATCACCAATTCGCTCTAAATCAGCAATAGTTTTAGCAATAGCGACAACTAAACGTAAATCACTTGCTGCTGGCTGGCGTTTTGCAATAATTCGCGTACATTCTTCATCTATGCTCACTTCCATTGCATTTACTTTGTAGTCATCTTTTTCGACTTTTTTAGCTAAATCAGAATCACCAGTTGATACCGCATCTAAAGCTGAGTTTAATTGTTGCTCAACTAAACCGCCCATAGCTAATACATGATTACGTACATCTTCTAAGTCTTGGTTAAATTTACCAGAAATATGTTTGCTTAAATTATGTTCCATCTTCTTTCCACTTAAATTCTTTAATAAATCTAGGTCATAAAACCCAGTACGCCAATTGTTAACTCAGAATAAACTAACCGTAACGACCCGTAATGTAATCTTCAGTTTTCTTTTTCGCTGGTGTCGTAAATAATGTATTTGTATCAGCGTATTCTATTAGTTCACCCATATACATAAATGCAGTTTGGTCAGATACACGAGCAGCTTGCTGCATATTATGTGTCACTATCACTACTGTGAACTTTTCTTTTAAATCACCGATTAATTCTTCAATTACTAAAGTAGAAATTGGATCAAGTGCAGATGTTGGTTCATCTAATAATAAAACTTCTGGTTCAATTGCAATTGAACGAGCAATGACTAACCTTTGTTGCTGACCACCAGATAAACCAAATGCACTTTCGTGTAACCTATCTTTTACTTCATCCCAGATAGCAGCTGAACGAAGTGACTTTTCAACAACTTCATCTAAACGACGTTTATCTTTAACACCTTGTAGTCTTAGACCATAAACAACATTTTCATAAATAGATTTTGGGAATGGATTTGGTCGCTGAAACACCATGCCAACATTACGTCTCAAAGATGCAACATCAACTTGCTTATCGTAAATGTTTTCACCGTGAAGCTGAATTTCACCTTCAATGCGACAAATATCAACTAAATCATTCATACGATTAATACAACGTAATAACGTTGATTTACCACAACCTGATGGACCGATGAAAGCAGTTACTTGGCCTTTTGGTATTTTCATGTTGATATTGCTTAGCGCTTGTTTTTCGCCATAAAACAAATCAAGGTTTTTAATTTCAAGTGCCGTTTGTTCTGGCATTAAATTTTCTAGGTCTAATTTTAAACCATTTGTTGGGTTTGAAACTTCTGGTGCAACTGTAATCATTTTCTTTACCTAAATATTTGATTCTAGTTAGCGGGCAATTACGCCCGCTACTTATCATTTAAATCTGTTAAGTTATTAGTTATCTAGAACTTTAAACTTTTCTCGTAAGTGGTTACGCACACCAATCGCAGTTATATTTAAAGCAATAATAACAGAGACTAATAAAAATGCAGTTGCGTAAACTAATGGTCTTGCAGCTTCAACATTTGGACTTTGGAAACCAACATCATAGATATGGAAACCTAAATGCATAAACTTACGGTCTAAATGCATAAACGGGAAGTTACCATCTAATGGTAAAGTTGGTGCCATTTTAACAACGCCCACCAGCATCAATGGTGCAACCTCACCTGCTGCACGTGCTACCGCTAAGATTAAACCTGTCATAATTGCAGGACTTGCCATAGGAACGATAATACGCCATAAAGTTTCGAATTTAGTTGCGCCTAAGGCTAACGAACCTTGACGAATTGAACTTGGAATACGAGATAAACCTTCTTCTGTTGATACAATCACAACAGGTAAAGTTAATATCGCTAGCGTAAGTGCTGACCACATAACACCTGGTGTACCAAATGTTGGACCTGGTAATGCTTCAGGGTAAAATAACTGATCTAAGCTACCACCTAACATGTAAACAAAAAAACCTAAACCAAATACACCATAAACAATTGAAGGTACACCTGCTAAGTTAATAACTGCAATACGTATCATTTTTGTAGCAGCATTTTTAGCGGCATACTCATGTAAGTATATTGCTGCAACCACACCAAATGGCGTCACTATCACAGCCATTAGCATTACCATAAATACAGTACCAAAAATTGCAGGAAATACACCGCCCTCAGTATTGGCTTCTCTTGGGTCGTCAGATACAAATTTACCTAGCTGAACAAAATATTGACCTAACTTAGCAAAGAACCCCATTTTATTAGGGAAAGTAAAATCAAGCACTTGGTATAGAGGTATGGTTACCATTTCACCGCGCATATCTTTTACTATTATTTGATCACGCTTAGCTTCACCACGTAATTTAAATAATTCAGTTTCTAAAACATCATATTTGGCTTTTTGCTCTGCTTTAAATTGCTCATACTCTTGTATGCGCTCTTGCGTTAACTCGCCATCCAATTCATAAGCACGTTGTTTTAAACGCGCTCTTTCAAGCTCATAGTTTATATGACCAATCGGACCATTTTGTAAATCAAGCGCTTCTTCATTAAGAGATACGGCACGTTCAACTAATGCATCAAGCTTTTCTATTTTATCAATCGTTTGTTCTTTGCCATTTTCAATTACTTTTTCAACATAACCATAAAAGTTACCGTTTTTACTACGTTCAAAAACAGCCATTTCTTTAGGTACTGATTGAGACTTGATATCTGTTGTTAAAATCCAGCGAAAATCTAACTCAACAAACTCACGATTACCCGTTTTTACAAGCAAGCGTTCTATAAACTCTTCATTGTAATCACCTAAATCTGCACCTGTTGCCGATATACGAGAAGTGGGTACTTGCTCTCTATCATAGATTTCACCAATAACAGTACTTTTAACACCCGCTTGCTCAAGCTCAAACTGCACCACTTCAGATGGCCAAAAAAAGCTTAATCCACGCCATGCTATAAGCGCTAGCAAACCAATTACTGAAATCAAGCTGATACTAACTGCGCCACCTGTTAACCATATCCAAGGTGATCCTGATTTAAACCAGTTATTCATACTTATAACCTTTCACAATTCTTTTATTAAACATATTCAACTTTTGAAATATCATCTTAAACCACCTTACATTGAGCTATATTTGTCACGTAAACGTTGACGAACAAATTCAGCTATTGTGTTGAACATAAAGGTGAATATGAATAAAACAAATGCTGCTAAGAATAAAATACGATAATGAGAACTACCTACTTCAGACTCTGGCATTTCTACTGCGATATTGGCAGCTAACGTACGCATACCTTGGAAAATACTCCAATCCATAATAGGTGTATTACCTGTGGCCATCAGTACTATCATAGTTTCACCTACTGCACGTCCTAAGCCCATCATAATCGCAGAGAAAATACCTGGACTGGCAGTTAACAATACAACCTTAACTAAGGTTTGCCATTGTGTTGCGCCTAATGCTAGTGAACCATTTGTAAGATGCTTAGGCACACTAAATACCGCATCTTCAGCAATTGTAAATATCGTTGGAATAACCGCAAAGCCCATTGCGATACCAACAACGAGTGAATTTCTTTGGTCAAAATCAAGTCCTAAATCGTTTGTAAGATATTGACGAACATCGCCACCAAATAATAACTCTTCGATAAACGGACTCATGCTGAAAGCAAAAACACCCACCACTAAAACAACTGGAATTAATAGTATTGAATGCGACCCTTCAGGTACTGAGTTACGAATTTTTTGCGGTAACTGACTCCAACCACTGGCTGTTGCTAACATAGCCAGTGGTAAACCAAACAATAAAATCAAAATAGCAGGTAAATGCTCTTCAAATATTGGCGCTAACCAAAGACCTGCTAAAAAACCTAAAATAACAGTTGGTAATGCTTCCATTATTTCAATTGTTGGTTTTACAACTTTACGTAATTGTGGTGACATAAAGTAAGCAGTATAAACCGCAGCGGATAACGCAATTGGTACTGCAAATAACATGGCATAAAATGCCGCTTTTATGGTACCAAATGAAATTGGAATGAGTGAAAATTTAGATTCAAAATCATCACTTGCTGAAGTTGACTGCCAAGTATAACCAGGTTCAGTGTAACCTTCATACCAAACCTCATTCCATAAACCTGACCAGCTCACTTCAGGGTGTTCATTTACAATATCAATCATAAATACTGTATTACCAGCAATGATCAGAGCTGCATTTGAACGGGGTGAAATGGCAAAGTTTGAGATTGCAGAATCAGCAACATCACCTAACCAAAGTGTGCTTTCACTTGTTGTATAATAAAGTCCTAAACCACCTTGGTCATTAACAGTAAAAAATGTACGGCGATAATATTCAGGAAACATCGCTGTAATTGAGCTATCTTGTGTATCAAAAGTACGTACTTTCGTAAGTTCACGACCTTGCTCAGTATTGATTTCAAACCATTGTGAAATTTCACCATTATCATTATTAAATAATAAAGAGTTTGCACCAGCTAATAGCACACTTGAAACTAAATTAGCATTTTCTTCATTTGCCGCTAAAACTTGTATTTTAGAAATATCGTCGATATCACGTGTATTAAATATAAAAACTTTATTAGCACTGCGAATAAATGAGCGCGTGCCATCTGGAGAAATTAATAACTCATCAATGCGACCTTCAATATCAAGATAAGCATATTCAGCAATCCATTCAATTTCATCAGTCATAAAGTTTTCTTCTGCGGTGAAAACAGTAAAAGCCACTTTATTTTCTTGTGTTTGCGCTAATACAGAAATTTTTCCTTCATCAACGCTAAAAGCAAAATCTTTAATTGCTTGCTCATTTTCATCAACAATTAAAGCACTCTCTCCTACAGGATAAGAAATACCCGGTGTAATAACACGTTTATCATTAGGGAATGTCACATCAAATTTAGGGTGAACTAACGTCATGCCACCATTTGATAAGCCATAAGCATACAAACCTAAATGAGGTGCACTTTGAGCAAAGCTTGTAATATTGCTTTCAAGATTTACTTGGCTACTCGTTATCTTTTCACCAAAGTTAGCGCCCTTTACCTGATAAAAATCCATTCCACCTGATTTAGTCAGTAAATAAGCAATTTCAGTCTGCTCTTCCATACCTACAGCTAAAACTTCTTGCCCTGCAGGTAATTTAAATTCATTTCTCGGTGTTATTGACGCAGATTCAAAAATTGGTGCAACAACATAAAGTAAATAAAAGAAAATCATAAGAAGTGCTGCCAATACCATGACACCACCTGAAAAAATACTAAACTGTGCAATTTTATCTTTAATCAAACGGCCTTTATCCGTATGAAAGTTAGATTTTTGCGAATGTGAAGCCATCAAAGTTTCCTTCAGCATTAAAGTTGAGCATATTATATTGTGTCAAGATGACAGTTTTGTTACATGAGACTTAATTAAACAAATATTTTGACATAAAAATGTCATAAAAAGGCAAATATTGCTTCGAGTCAAAGTTATAACCATAAAAATGGAATTTTGTTGTGGAAACTGGACAAATTACTAGGCTAGGTCAATACTTTGGTTTTAAATTAATATTAAATAATAATTTTACCAATTCCGACAATTAAATGACCACTCAGAGTTAATGAGGGTTTACAATTCTAGGCATGCCAGTGAATTAATGGTTATTCCCATTAGAGCTGACATAACAACGAAGTGTAAATCCTCATTAGCTCTTTTAGGTGGGTTTCAAAGCACTTTATGATGCGTTATTGATTTTGATAAGGGAATAACCATTTTCTAAAATCAATGCCTTACCTAAAGCGCTTTGAACTCCCGCTGAGTGACCAGTTAATTAACGCAAATGGTATTAGTTTCGTGATACAGAGAGATACCTATGAAGCAGTTAGTACTAACCCTAATCGGGCAAGACCGACCAGGTCTTGTAGAAGAAGTTTCATCAACAGTTTTATTATACAACGGCAATTGGTTAGCCAGTAATTTAAGTCATTTATGCGGTCATTTTGCCGGCATATTACAAATCGAGGTACCAGAGGAAAAGTTAGACATTTTACAAACAGCTCTCCATAATATCAAAGACTTAGAAATAAGGATTGAAGATGGGGAAGATACAAAACATTGCGAACAAAGCCAAATCAACTTAGTGATCACAGGTAACGACCGACCAGGTATCGTTCAAGAATTATCAAGTGTTATTAGGCATAAAGGCGCAAGCATTATTCATTTCACTTCTAAACAGCAAAGTGCACCTAATTGGGGCGTGCCTTTATTTAATGCCATTGCAACTGTACACCTACCAAGTGGCTTAGATAAAAGCGAAATTATCAACGCGTTAGAATCTATTACTTCGGATGTAATTGTTGATGTAGAAGAAGTTTAAGCTTAAATTTTTGCTACAAATCGATAAAAGGCATGCTCTGATGATAACTCATGCCTTTCAAGTATTTAATTTAAAATCATATTACTTCGCATGCTAAATTTTGATTGGCAATAAATTGATTAAATTCATTTTTAGGTAACGCTTTACTGTAAAGTATCCCTGTATGACATGACAACCGATACTTTGTAAAAACTGCAGTTGTTTTTCTTTTTCTACCCCCTCAGCCACCATTTCTAAATCTAAACTCTGTGCCAATGCGATGATAGCTTTCACTATTTGACTATTACCATATTCATCTGGAATTTTAGCGTTATAACTTTTATCAACCTGCCTAAAGTGAAAATAGTGCTCAAGCCCTTGGCTTTTTATTACATCTGATAGGCTTACAACACCTTGAGGGGTATTATTTTCATCAACTGCTAATAAATGACGAAAGCCATAATTATGAAGTAATACGGTTAATTCAGATACTAATATTGAACTTTGCACCTGTTTAACTAGGCTGCTCATAAAACTAGAAATTAGTTGTTGAGAAAACTCAGGCTCTAAAAAGTCTAATTTAGCGCAATCAGCTTCGGTCCATACACCAACAAGCTTATTGTCAGACATAATGAAAATGGCACTTACATTTCTGTTGCCCATCATATTAGCGACTTTGAATAATGATGTTTCTGGTTTACAGAATAAAATATTTTTCGACATTAAATCTGCTACAGTCAATATTTTATTACTTGATTTTAAAACCATTATTGAAATTCCCTATTCATGATAAAGATACATGCAAAGTGTAAATTTTATCAAATAGGAAATAACTAAGATGTGTTTTAGATCAAAGAAAGGTTTTCTATAAAAGAATTAAACTTCAGCTAATGATTTGAGATGGGTAGTAACACTACGCCCTAATGAAGATAAGTCATAACCGCCTTCAAGCATGGAAATTATGCCTTTACACTCTGGGGACTTAGATAACTTAACTATTTTATCAGTAAACCAAGCGTAGTCAGCTTCAACTAAAGTTAATCCACCCATATCATCTTCTAAATGGCCATCAAAACCGGCGCTGATAAATATCAATTGAGGTTTAAACCGTTTAATAGCGGGTAACCAAGATCCTATGATCGCGCGTTTAAAATCATCTCCGCCCATGCCTGCGGTTAGAGGCGTATTAATAATAGTTTTTGTACTATCAATTGCCGTATTTGGATAAAAAGGATGTTGAAAGATAGAGCAAAATAATACGTTATCATCATGTTCAAAAATATCTTGTGTACCATTACCGTGGTGCACATCAATATCTAAAATAGCGATGCGTTCAATGCCTTGTTCTTGCGCATATTTAACCGCAATTGCGGTATTATTAAAAATACAAAACCCTGAAGAAGTATCTTCTGTTGCATGATGCCCTGGCGGTCTCACAGCACAAAAAGCGGCATCTAACTGACCAGCTAATACTTGTTTTACAGCAAAGACGCCTGAACCTGCCGCACGCTCAGCAGCTTTAAATGTATCTTTACACAGCCAAGTATCACCATCTAAGTCTGCTAAGCCAGTTTCTGGTATTTTGCTTTTAACAAGATCTAAATGTGTTTGTTTATGAACCCTTAATATATCTTCTTCGCTGGCTTTTGATGTCATGATCTGCGGCACCGCAATATCTAAACCTGAAGCTAATAATCTATCTTGAATAACATCTAGGCGCTCTGAACACTCGGGATGATCTGCCACCATTTTGTGTTTACGACAATCAGGATGATAAATAATTGCGGTACGCATAATATACTCAGATTAATAAATTGAAAATATAGGAATAGAAGGAAGTGTATCAAAGTTTATAAAATCAAACTTTGATACTTTGGTATATAAGAATGCTAAAGTTTTTGTTTTAAATTTAGATTGTGAAAATCAAAACTAAAATCTGTAACACTTGGTGCAGCTGCTTTTAAAGAGATATTTTTCACCGTATTTTTAGATGTCATTTCAAAATTAATAAACGCATCCGCCTCTAATAATTTATCATTCCACCTTACAATAAAGGTATTACCTGTATAGTGCTCTAATTTACCCTTAAGTTGTTCAGTATGGGTAAAATCAATTAATAACTGATTATCTTTTTCAATAATATTGACATCACCATACCAACTATCTACAAATTCACCTGTATAATGTTTTAAAGGTAATGCCGCTTGAACATCTTTAACATCATCTAACTTAGCTTTTGCATAGGCTTTGTCTTTACCTGCAAAATGTTTAACAGCTAATTCTTCTACCCAATCTTTGTCTTTAAGGTGCAGTGCATCTTCTAATACTTCATGAGTGATAGCAGATAAAGCACTAAATGCTTGCTGATTAGAAAGAATTACAATACCTAAGTTTTTCTCTGGCACTAATGTCACTTGTGAAACCATGCCTAAAATACCACCGCCATGACCTACTTTTTTATATCCTTGATAATCTTCTATGCTCCAACCTAAGCCGTAACCACTAAATTGTTGTCTGTGGCTATCAAAGCCCTTTTGAGATGCCATCTTAGTAATGTGCGGATGCCACATTTCTTTTTGTTGTTTTTCAGTGAAAAGCTGTTCGCCATTAGTCATTTTACCTTGCGCTAATTGCACTTTTAACCAGCTACTCATTTCTACAACGTTTGATGCAATTGCACCTGCACCACGGAAATCCTCTAAATAGTTAACAAAAAATGGATTTAATTGGCCATCAAATGGAATGTGTCCTGTTGCCCAGTTTTTATTATCTTTGTCGATTCGAGAAAAGCCCGCTTTAGACGCATTCATTCCTAATGGTTTTAGGATGTTTTTCTCTGTAAAATCTTGCCAACTCATACCAGATACACGCGCAATTACCTCGCCCGCAGTCACAAACATTAAGTTGTTATAAGCGTATTTAGAACGAAAGCTAGAAACAGGCTTTAAATGTCGTAGGCTATCCAAAATATCAGGCATATCTTTATTGGTATCAGGCCAAATCATCAAATCACCCGCACCTAAACCTAAGCCACTTCTGTGACTTAATAAATCACGAATCGTCATTTCTCGCGTGACATAGGCATCGTATAAACGAAATTCGGGAATATGATCTATTACTTTATCATCCCAATTAAGCTTTCCTTGATCAGCTAACATACCAATGCCAGCAGCAGTAAATGCTTTGGTATTGGAGGCGATACCAAATAAAGTTTCTTTATTAACTTTTTCGCCAGTATCTAAATGCTTAACACCAAAGCCTTTAGCCATAATCACTTTATCATCTTCGACTACGGCAATAGCCAAACCCGGCACATTAAAGCGTGCCATAGAGTTCTCTACAATTGTTGATATTTTATCAGCGTCTACTTGGGCAACTGATGAAAAACTCAAAGATGCGGCTAACATCCCTGAAAATATCGCGCTTAATTTTTTCATTTTTATTCTCTTTATAATTTTTTAATTATTCGCTTTATCAAATACAGCTAATAACAAAGGATTTGCCGATTCTTTTAGCTCATTACTTATCGTTTTATCTGCTTTTTTAAACATACTGCGTAGGTGTGGCTTTAAGTGGGGTAATATTTTATTTTTATTTTCGCCTTTTAATTTTGCAATCAAGGCAAGGCTAAAAATCAACTCAGGCTCAGGTAAAGCAGGCTGTCTGTTAGCATAAGCATTAAAACAAGAACCACAACCACCTTTAAACTGATAAGCAGTATTACTCAGCATGACACCAAACCCTAAAAACCCCGCAATTAACTCACTGACTTGCGGTAATAGTGCTTCTCCACCAGGCGGTAACTCTCTACCATGGTGAATTAAAATTAATGCTAATGTTTGTGCAAAAGAAGCCACCATATCTTGAGGCTGATTTATTTGATTTGGGTTATACGATACATAAATCACTTGATCATTCATGCTGTCATTTACCAGCTTTGCATTTTCTCCACGTAAACGCGGTGAAAACTGCCAATTAGGAAAAGCAACTGACTGCATTTGGCTTGGTTCAACTAATTTCAAAGGCCAGTTTTGCATACCAGCATAATTAACTACGTGATTAAATACATTTTGTGCCATGCCGAATACACTATTAACCTGATCAGGAAAATAATGATTATTAGGTAAAATGATTTCTGTTTTGTCTAGAAAATGCAGTCCATCAAAACGCTCAAAAGCCCAAACAAAAGTATCTAATACCCAATTTTGCTCTTCGGTTGCTAATAATGGTTTAGATTTAAAAATTGATAACATAATTAATTCTTAGTTGGTTGATTAGCCCATTGCCAAGCTTGGGTATTATAAAGAGGCACCGTTGATAAAGCATGATGATGACTACCGCTTGACTCTTTAGTTGAGTACGATAAATACATCAACGTTTTAGTCTCTTCATCATAAATACGTCTCACCTTTAAGCTTTTAAACAATATGCTTTTAGACTCTTTAAAAACTACCTCACCATTTTTGGAAAAATCAATTTTTTGTAATTGTTCAGCTAAAATAGGACCAGTTTGACGACACGCAATTGACATATCTGAAGGGTCGGAAAAATCTAAATCAGCTTCAACATGACTTATATGGCATGTAATGCCAGAGATTTTAGGATCGCTCTTTGCTTTTATAACCACATCTTTTGTAGTGAATAAACCTAAACTTACTTTACCTGCATTATCTGAACATGCCGATAACATTAATATGCTTAATGCTAAAAATATAACTTTATAATTCATAGATTTTTTTCTTATATAAATAATTGTCATCAGCATAATGAACATTAGAGCGAAGTTAAAGCTTATTTTAATACCCTAAATTTGATACTCTACCGCTAGAGTTATGCGCTAAGCTTCTTTTATTAAAGGAAATAAATATGAATAAAACCCTTCTTTCTCTCATATCTGCCAGTATTTTATTTGCTTTTTCACCTGTTTCTAACGCAAAAATCATTGTAGGTGGTGCTGTTGGTAAAACATTTAGCCAAAGAATGGAAACTCAAGAGCTGCAAAAAATAGAAGTTAAAGACGGTACTCACTTTAATTTAACGATAGAAAGAAGCATTCCTAATGCGAAATATGGTGTGTTTTATTCTAATATGTCGACCCACTTAAAAAATGAAAAAGACAAAAAACTCGATTTTAATTACTTATTATTTCAAAGCGCGATAGATGTACCATTAGGTCAAGATTTATCAGGCTATTTTGGCGCTCATTTAGGTATTAATAATATAAAACCTAACTGGTCAGAGTCGGATACCTACTTTGCTACAGGTCTTTATGGTGGTGTTGAGTATCATTTATCAGAAGCAATGAGAGTCTCTTTTGAAACTCGCTGGTTAACGACAATCGTAGATAACAATAGTAAAACCACCTGCGAAGCCGAAAATAAAGAAGAAGACGATAACTGTTTATGGCATTTTGATGGCGATTTACTTAATCAATTTCAAACGAGTATTGGCTTTAGCTACCGCTTTTAACTCGATATTAATAACCCTAATCTCTTAGGCATTAATTTCTTTTAATGCCTTTTAAACTATTTAATTCTCTTTTTTACATCTTGTCTTTTAAAATCAATAAAGTAAAAGCTTTTAATTTTCATCGCAAATCAGCCTTTTAACATCAAAATAAGGTATATTAGATCTTAATTAATGCACGTTTTAAATTACGATTTAAGGTAAAACATGATTCAACTTTTAAATGCTAATAACCAAGGTATCCCATTAAATATTTTATCAACAGATGGTTTTGATGCTTGGCTATCACAACAAAATGAACTTGTTCAAAACTGGTTAAAGCAAACGCAATTTAAAGGTGCCGGTTTATCTTTAATACCTGATCACACAGGGGCTTTAACGCAAGTAGTATTTGTTGTAGAAACACCTGAGCATTTCTTTTCATGTGGTGAACTGGCCAAGCAATTACCCTCTGGACAATATTCATTAAAAGCAGATGTTGCATATCATGAAGCCATCGCTTTTTCATGGGCGATTGGTTGTTACCAATTTGATGTATATAAAACTGTTGAAAAACCCCAGGTTTCTTTAGGTTTAGCAACTCAGGAACTAGCAGATAAAGTATTAAAGCAAGTTGAAGCAACTAGCTTAGTGCGTGATTTAATTAACATGCCACCTGCTGATATGATGCCTGAACATTTAGCACAAACTATGCGTGATTTAGCCCAGCAGTTTGGTGCTGATATGTCTCAATTAATTGGCGATGAATTGTTAGAACACAATTATCCAACAATTCATGCTGTAGGCCGTGCAAGCTGTCATAAACCAAGACTACTTGATTTAACTTGGGGAGATGAAAAACATCCTAAAGTCACTTTAGTGGGCAAAGGCGTATGTTTTGACTCTGGCGGTTTAGATTTAAAACCAAAAGTTGGCATGCGTAATATGAAAAAAGACATGGGCGGTGCAGCTCATGTTATTGGTTTAGCACAGTTAATCATGGCTAATAATTTACCAATTAGATTACGTGTATTAGTACCCGCAGTAGAAAATGCAGTATCTAGTAATGCGTTACGCCCAGGTGACGTTGTAAAAACACGCCAAGGTTTAACAGTTGAAATTGATAATACCGATGCAGAAGGTAGATTAGTATTATGTGATGCGTTAAATGAAGCGCAAAATGATGATCCTGAGTTATTAATTGATTTCGCAACTTTAACGGGGGCTATGCGCATTGCTTTAGGTACTGAGCTACCAGGTTTCTTCTCTACAAATCGTAAAATTGCCCACGATATTATTGATGCCGGTGATGATGTATTTGATCCTGTATGGCAAATGCCTTTATATCAGCCATATAAAGAGCTATTCAAAAGCGAAGTTGCTGATATGACAAACTGCCCAACAGTACCGCAAGGTGCAGCAATTTGTGCAGCCTTATATCTACAATACTTTGTTGATGAAAATACAGATTGGTTACACTTTGATGTGATGGCGTGGAATAACCGTAAACTATCTGGTCGCCCATTAGGTGGCGAAGCATTTGGTATTCGTGCTGTTTACTCATATTTAGCGTCAAGATTTAATACTTAATACATTTCCTTATATTAAATAAATAAAAAAACCGCGAAAGCGGTTTTTTTATTTCATTTTAAGCACATCTTTTTTATAACGATTCTATATCTATACAAGCTAACGGTGGTGAAGCAGTTAAACAAGTATCATTAAAAAAAGCATCTATTAGCCAATTCGATTTAAATCACAATGGTAAAAAGTAGCTGTTTTAGCAAAAAAACCTAAAGAAAAAGAAAATAAAGAGCTTGTAAAACTAGGTTTTAAAACTGAAATTTACGAAGAAGATTTACAATTTAAGAAATTATTTATTGCTACTTAAGATTCTAATAAGAAACCTAAAAAACAAACTATCAAAGACAATATCTTTTCAATTTCATTTAGCCCGATTGATAATAAACTACTTGTTAAATTACAGCCAAGCCCATTAATTGACGAGATTTACATGAAGTCGCTTTGGCAAATAAAACTAATTTATTTTTTATGTTTAATTTTAAAAACCAGAACAACTCAAAATACTGATAAATAACAATTAAAAGCTAACACTTTCGACAGGAATTTACAGTATCAATAAAACTTAACAGGTCAATACAAAAATCAATTAATTATTCAGTCCAAACTTTAGCCAACCAAATTTAGTATTTGTGCCGCTTATTCATAAAAAATGAGAGGTAATTGTTATGCCAAAAATGAGCCTAGTACAGGTAAAATTAACTATCACTTTATCTTTAAGTTTCTCGACAGCATCAAATATACAGGTTGGATCGGTTGCGAATACAAACCAAAAACCACCACAAGAAGTTGCACAAAAAGCAGATATCATTATCACTATGGTATCAGATACCCCACAAGTTGAAGATGTACTGTTTGGTTAAAGCGGTGTTATTAACGGTTTAGACGCAGGTAAAATTGTAATAGATATGAGTTCTATTTCACCTATGGCAACTAAAGAATTTGCTAAACGCATAAACGCTGTAGATTGTGAATATGTCGATGCGCCTGTTTCTGGCGGTAAAGTAGGCGCTAAAGCTGCAAGCCGACAATTATGGTAGGTGCTAAACAAGAAGCTTTTGATCGTGTTAAACCAATTCTTGATTTAATGGGTAAAATATCACTTTAGTTGGTGGTAATGGTGATGGCCAAACATGTAAAGTAGCGAACCAAATTATAGTGGCACTTAACATTGAAGCGGTCAGTGAAGCCTTAGTATTTGCATCTAAAGCAGGCGCAGATCCAGCTAAAGTACGTGAAGCACTTATGGGCGGACTTGCTTCATCTAAAATTTTAGAAGTACATGGCGAACGCATGATCAAACGTACTTTTGATCCTGGTTTTAGAATTAGTTTACATCAAAAAGATCTAAACTTAGCATTAAGTGCAGCAAAAGAGCTTGAAATGAGCCTGCCAAATACCGCAAGCACACAACAGTTATTTAATACTTGTTGTGCAAATGGTGGTGTTAATGAAGATCATTCAGCACTGGTGAAGTCTATAGAACTAATGGCTAACCACACATTAACACAATAAGTTTTAATATCGACATAGGGTTTTACAGCTTATGTCGATATTCTTTATAGCTAAATGACTTTTATATTACAGGTATTCAAAAGGTTATTTAGCTATAGAGTGTCAGTATAAAAACTAACATATGGAGAGCAACTATGGACAACTCACAATCTGAGCTCAGTTCTCAAACAGAAATTAAAGATCCTGAAGCGTTTCTAATTGATCTTTTTCATACTGCTGTTAACGCAGCACATCCAAAAGAAGTTTTGGCTAAGTATTTACCTAAAGATACCAATAAACGTGCTGTTGTCATTGGCGCAGGCAAAGCAGCAGCTTCTATGGCGCAAGCCTTAGAGCAGCATTGGCAAGGTCCATTATCTGGTTTGGTAGTAACACGATATGGTCATAATGAAAGCTGTAAACATATTGAAGTTGTTGAAGCTGCGCATCCTGTGCCTGATGATGCAGGGCAAGCTGTGGCAAAACGCATAATGCAATTAGTTGAAGGCTTAACTGAAGATGATGTGGTGATTTGTTTAATATCTGGAGGCGGTTCTTCTTTATTATCTTTACCCGCTGAGGGCATTAAATTATCTGATAAACAAGCGATCAATAAAGCACTATTAAAATCAGGCGCAGCCATTGATGAAATGAATTGTGTACGCAAACATTTATCAGCTATTAAAGGTGGCCGATTAGCAAAAGCTTGCTTCCCTGCTACGATTCATACTTATGCGATTTCAGATGTACCTGGTGATGAAGCAACAGTGATTGCATCTGGACCAACAGTGGCAGATCCAACTACATCAGCGCAAGCACTATCTATTTTAGAAAATTATAATATTAATATTCCTGATAATGTAAAAGCTTGGTTGCAAAGCCCAGCATCAGAAACCTTAAAAGCAGATGATCCTGCGCTTAAAAATACACACTTTACTTTAATTGCCACACCAAAAGACGCACTTGATGCAGTACAAAAACAGATAGAAAAAATAGGCATAAAAGCACTCGTATTAGGTGATAAAATTGAAGGTGAATCAAAAGAAGTTGCTAAGGTTCACGGTGCAATAGCACTAAATATTGCTGAAAATGCGCAACCAGTAACACCTCCTAGTGTAATTTTATCCGGTGGTGAAACCACGGTAACCCTAAAAGGCACTGGACGTGGCGGTCGAAATGCTGAGTTTTTATTAAGCCTTGCCATTTCATTGCAAAAAAAGCAACAATATTATGCCGTTGCAGCTGATACCGATGGCATAGATGGTTCAGAGGATAACGCAGGTTGTTTGCTAACGCCACAAACCTATATCAGCGCAGAACATCAGCAATTAAACCTTGAGAATTACCTTGATAACAATGATAGTTATGGTTTTTTTGAAGCTACAGAACAACTTTTAAAAACAGGCCCAACAAGAACCAATGTAAATGATTTTAGAGCTATTTTAATTTTATAAACAATTGAAAATTCATATTTTTAAACATACTCACGTAGCCTAACAATCGTGATTTAGGCTAATTTACACGCCTTTCACCTTGGAGAAAAAACAAACATCTTTTGTGTGAAAATCAAGCTATAAATTCGTTTCATTTCAACTTAACACAAGTGACAAGAATAGATAGCATTGATGTTACAGATATGTTAAAACGATTTGATTTACATAGAAGTAAATAACCTAGACTATTAATGAACTTGATAAATTTTAAGCAATAAACAACTTAAAATAAAAACGCAATAATAGTTATAGATGAATTAATAATCATATGTTTTATAAAAAACAAACATATGACAAAGCACTATTAAATATCGGCTTTTCAACTCTTTTAGGCTAGAACTCGCCGATTATCTCAACCAGGGAATAACTTTAAATAGTATTATTACATTTATTAAAATTTTAACTTCAATAATATAAGCCATACTCTTTTATTGGCTATTAAAAACGAAATAAGGGAACATCTATGTCTGCAAAAGTATATTCAGCGTTAATAGCAACTGCGCTTTTATCAACTTCAGTAAGTGCCAAGCAATTTTGGAGCGATACTAGCTTCACTTTACTTAAAGGTAGTGATTATGAAGTAGGTGAAAGTGAAAGAAATGTTTTCACACTTGAGCATGCCAGCGGTCATACCTGGGGAAACATATTTGCTTTTGTAGATAGATTAAGCCCTAAAAATAGTGACGATAAAGAAGTGTATGGCGAAGTTGGCATGACTTTTAACCTTATGCGGCAAAAAGAAAGCTTTATTAAAGATGTATACGTAGCAACTCAGTGGGAATACGGTTCTTCATCTGGTGCTTTTGGTATGTCACAAGATAACTACTTATTAGGTGCAGGTGTTAACCTTGATATTCCTGGTTCAACTTTCTTCAACGTAAACCTATACCGTAGAAACAATGAACATGGTGATGCAAACAATCAGCTGACTCTTGCTTGGGCATTCCCTTTTGCTGATGGTTTTGTTTACGATGGTTTTATGGATGCTGTTGATAGCACAGATAGTTCAGTCTCTAGCTATAACATCACATCACAACTTAAATATGACTTTGGCCAACATATGGGTGTTGAAAAGAACAAATTATATGCCGGTATTGAGTATGTATATTGGCACAACAAGTTTGGCATAGATGGCATCACAGAGAAAAACGCTAACCTATTGCTTCAGTGGCACTTTTAATACAAATCCCCCAACCAATTCATCATTCCAAATTGCAATCAAAGGGCAGCTGAAAAGCTGCTTTTTTTTGACCTTATATTACCATTCTAAATTAATCACAAAACCACATAATAAGATTACAAATTTAATATCATTAATTCGTTATAAATAACAATCCAACCTCATTTTAAGTTTTACATCATGAGCAAAAATACAGGCTTTACCCTTACTGAACTGATCATTACCATTATAGTTTTATCAATCTTATCATTATCTGCTTTACCTAAGTTTTTAAACCTAAATGATGATGCAACTCAAGCATCCCTAAAAGGCCATAAAGCAGCCTTAGTAGATTCTCTAGCACTATTAAAAGGAAAACATATCATAGCAGGAGAGCCTAATCAGCTTGTATTAAATGGGTATACGCTAAATTTTTTGTTGCCAATAATCACCCATCAGCAATACATACCCACCAAGATTGCAAGAATATATGGCTTTCATTGATGCAAAGTGGTGATATTGATATTCAGCGAGACCATGCGACTTGTGAATACAAGCCATTTAAAGACAGTGGTTTGATTACATACAATAGTGAAACAGGCATTGTTTCTATAAAATAAAAAACTCCATGCCCGCAGGCTATGGAGTTTTTAATTGCTTAACAATTTAATTTTAGTCTATAAATTTAACTTCTGCTAAATCGCATAAGTATGGTAAAAATTTTATGGTAAAAATATAAACTTAGCAACAAACAGTGCCGTTAACGCCCAAACACCTGATGATATTTCTTTATGTTTACCAGTACCCGCCTTCATCACTGTATAAGTAATAAAACCAATTGCAATACCGTTAGCAATAGAGAAAGTAAATGCCATCATAACTGTGGTTAATGCCGCTGGCGCAAACTCTGTCATATCATTCCAGTCAATGTTTTTAAGTGACGACATCATCACCATAGCAACATAAATTAATGCGCCATTTACAGCAAATCCAGGCAACATTTGAGCTAATGGTAAAAAGAATACACCCAGTGCAAACAAACCACCGATAGCGACAGCAGTTAAGCCTGTACGACCACCAGCTGAAACACCCGCAGCCGATTCAACATAAGAGGTCACAGGTGGACAACCAAATGCAGTACCAATTACAGAAGAGATAGAGTCAGCTTTTAAAGACTTATTCAAACCTTTAATATTACCTTTATCATCTTGAAGACCAGCACGCTCTGCCACACCCATTAAGGTACCCGCAGTATCAAAGATATTTACAAATAAGAAAGTCACAATTACAGGGATCATAGCAACTTCAAGTGCGCCCATAATATCTAACTTCATAAAAATAGGCGCAATTGCAGCAAAATCAGGAATAGCTAATAAGCCACCACCGGGGTAAGACACAAATCCCGAAGCTGGTGCCCAAGCTTTTGCTTTTTCTGCAACCGTAAAGAAGTCACCAGGCATCATAAATGCCACTATTGTGGTTACTGCAATACCAATAATCACAGCGCCAAATACTTTGCGGTAACTTAAAACCGCAATTAATAGAAAGCTTAATAAACCAAGCGCAGGTGCTTCAGGTCCAAATTCACCAAAACCAAAGTGTGTCAAATCACCTAATGCAACAACATTATCTGGGTTAGACACAACTATGCCTGTAAAGCGCAAACCTATAAATCCTAAGAACAATCCGACACCTGCGGTCATCGCAAGCCGTAAACTCATAGGTATGCTCTCTAACATCCACGCCCTAAGCCGAGTTACACTCATAATTACAAACAAACAACCCGAAAGAAACACTGCCCCAAGTGCGATTTCCCAGCTGTAATTCATTTGTAAAACAACGGTAAAGGTGAAAAAGGCATTAAGCCCCATACCCGGCGCCAAACCAACTGGCCAGTTTGCATATAAGCCCATAAAAATTGTGGCAATAGCTGCACCTAAACAGGTCGCAAGGAATAATCCGTCAAATGGCATGCCGGTTTTAGACATGATTATTGGATTTAAAAACATGATGTAAGACATAGTGACAAAGGTCGTTAACCCAGCCATAAGCTCTGTTTTAACATTAGTTCGATGTGCTGATAGTTTAAATAATCGCTCTAACAACCCGACCCGGGCAGAATGATTATTAACTGACTGATTTACTTGTTCCATGGTTTCAGTTCTCTCGTTTATGTTATCAATATAAGGTTTATTATTTGACAGTTTTATTTTATTAACACGCTAGCAACATCAACACTAATCACTATTGACACAAGTGTCGACTTTTAATTGTTTAATTTTAACGCTAAATTTGATTTTTAATTATGCAGCTAAACACAAGAATATATGTCCCTTTTTTGTATTGTGATTAAACAAAGTAAATCGACTTCTATACAATAAAAAAACAGCATATTTACTGCTAAAATCCATTAAAAGAGTCTAAATAGAGCGAATAGATATAAAATAGATTAGGAAAAAACTTATTTTTAACGATATAAAAACAGGGGAAGAATAAATGGATTTTTACTATGACCCAAAATACAAACTACTACAAAAACTTAATACATATATGTGATAGCGCCCTATTACACTTATATATACAAATTGATATTAATGGGAAATTTGCAACAAAGGATTTTAGAAATCAAACCTTAGTTAAATTTTTAAAACCTAAAATAAAACTTACTGTAATGGTCAACTCAACTTGGAGACTTCTTTAGGCACTTTTTAGTAATTTCATTTCATATTCTGCTGGTGAAATATTTCCTAACTTATAATGGCGGCGCTTTTGATTATAAAATGGTTCTATATAATCAATAATATCGGCTATCGCTTCACTCCTCGTTTGATAACGACGATAATTAACTCGCTCAGATTTTAAACTGCGAAAAAACCTTTCTGTAACAGCATTATCTAAACAATTTCCTCGGCGACTCATACTCGCTTTAATATCATATTCATTTAGCGTTTCTTGAAATGTTTCACTCGTATATTGGACTCCCTGGTCACTATGGAATATAACGTCATCATTTGGTTGTCGTTTATTTACTGCTAAGCGTATTGCTCTTGTTGTTAACTCACTATTTGGTTTATCTGAGAATGCCCAACTAATTACTTTACGCGAGCATAAATCCATAATCACAGCTAAATAAAGCCAGCCTTGTTGTGTTCGGATATAGGTAATATCGCCAGACCAAAGTGTATTTAGCTGCTCAGGGTTAAATTGCCTATTCAAGTGATTTGGTGCGATAACTGATGTTTTACCACCTGATGGATAACTATGTTGCTTAGGTCGTTTAGCTACAAGCTTTAACCGCTTCATTACTGTTCTAACTTTATGAATACCTAGGTTAAAACCCATCGACTGAAGCTCTATTAGCATTCTGCGTTTGCCATAAGTTGCATCCATATCAACATGAACTTGCTTCATGGCCGCTTCGAGTGTTACTTGTTCAGCATTTATAACTTTAGGCTTTGAACGATAATAAAATGTACTTGCCGCAATCGATAAGCACCGACAAATTTTCTGAACTTTATTTCCTGCCTTCTTCAACATAACAGCCACTTGCTGCCGTTGTTCATTTCCATAGCGAAAAAGGCCGACGCTTTTTTTAATAGTTGATTATCACTTTTTAACTGTTTTATTTGTTTTTCTAACTCTAAAATACGTATTTGTTCAGGAGATAAAGCACTCGCTTTTGGTGTGATACCTTGTTGCTCTTTTTTATACTGACTGATCCAACGCTGAATTGAAGATAACCCTACGCCCATAGCTACCGCTGTATCTTTATGTTTGTAGCCATGTACAATCACTAGCTCTGCACATTCACGTTTAGATTCTGCTGATAATATTTTCTTTGGCATTTTTGACCTCGTTATTTTTGATAATAATACCTCTAACGAAGTCTCTAGTTAAATTCTACCTTTACACTACAAGCTTTATACATTCACGTTTGAATTCAGCTCATAATATTTTTTGCATTTTACCATTGTTATTTTAGATAATACCTAAAACGTAGCCTCTAGTTAAATTTTACCGTTACACAAAGTTACAACTGAATTAAAACTCTTTAATTTTAGAAACTTAAGAAGAGTAAAACACATTTCAAGCTGTAGCTTGTAGCTTGTAGCTTGTATTATTGATAGAATTATACATATATGATAATGCTAACTGGAAAAATATAATGACTAAAAAAGATGCCTTAATAGGTTACAGTGGATTTGTCGGTAGCACACTTTTAAAACAAAAAAAATTCAATGGCTTATACCGCTCAACTAATATAACTGAGATTAGAAACAAGTCATTTGATACTGTCGTTTGTGCTGGAGCTCCCGCTGTGAAATGGTTAGCGAACAAGGATCCAGAGCAAGATAAACAGAGTATACAAGACTTAATCTCACATTTGTCGACCATAAAATGTGAACAATTCATATTAATTAGTACGGTAGATGTCTTTCAAAACCCTAATCAAGCAACTGAATCAACTTCAATTGACACATCGGGTCTTCATCCCTACGGCCTCCACAGGTATGAGCTTGAAGAGTTTGTAAAGGCTAATTTTTTAAATCATCTTATCATTCGCCTACCAGGCCTAGTTGGCCCTGGGCTTAAAAAGAATATCATTTATGACTTTTTAAACAACAATAATTTAGAGGCTATAGATAGCGGTGGTGTTTTCCAGTTTTACCCTATGGTAAACTTATGGCCAGATATCCAAGTTGCTATTAAGAACAACTGTAATCTTTTACATTTAACGGCTGAACCATTATCTGTTAGTGATATTGCAAAAGAGTGTTTTAACTTAGATTTTGACAATAAATTAAGTGATACGCCTGCTAGTTATGACTTTCAAACAGAGGTCTCTCATTTATTTCATACTGAGCAACCTTATCAATACTCTAAAAAAGAAACATTATTAGCGATTCGTTCTTATGCTCAATCAGAAACTAAGAAAGAGGTGAATAATGATATCAATCTCTAATATTGCTTGGGATGTAGCCAAGGATGAGGATGTTGCTAAAGTTTTAAACGACTATGCCGTTCCTTACATCGACATAGCACCTCCAAAATACTTTGACATACCTAGCCAAGCAGAAGAAAGAAAAATCTTAGAGGTAAAGCATTACTGGAATAGTAAGGGAGTCGAACCTATTGGGATGCAAGCCCTCTTGTTTGGTACTACTGGCCTTAATGTTTTTGGAACAAGTGAAACACAAAACTTGCTTTTACAGCATTTAACTCATATTTGTAGAATAGGAAGCTCTCTTGGTGCGAAAAAACTTGTTTTTGGCTCACCTAAAAACAGAGACCGCTCTCATTTAGACGATAATCAAACACTAAAAATGTCGGTCGATTTCTTTAGACGCTTAGGTGCTATAGCTGAGAGTTATGGTGTTGTTATATGTCTAGAGCCTAACCCTGAATGTTATCAAGCGAACTTTATGACGAACAGCATTGATACAGCGGTTATTGTACAAGAAGTTAATCACGCTCATATTCGAATGCAGCTTGATATTGGTGCAATGGATATCAACAATGAAGACCCTGCTAAAATTATAAAATCAG
Source organism: Pseudoalteromonas sp. '520P1 No. 423' (assembly GCF_001269985.1). Lineage (NCBI taxonomy): Bacteria > Pseudomonadati > Pseudomonadota > Gammaproteobacteria > Alteromonadales > Pseudoalteromonadaceae > Pseudoalteromonas > Pseudoalteromonas sp. '520P1 No. 423'. The sequence goes on from NZ_BBZB01000001.1 coordinate 3,791,892, forward strand.
TAGCGCCCATTATTCATCACATTCATATTAGTGAACCACAACTTGCTCCATTGAACCAAAATAACCCCTATCACAAAAAAGCAGCTGAAGCGATACAAACCTATTTGCCAGAAATGCCTATGACAATTGAAATGCTAACAACCAACTCTTACTCATCAATTAAGCAAATACGAAATGCAATAGAGCTAATGCAACAAGTTTATAGAGGCTTATAGATGAAATGGTTAATTTTGGTTTTGGGTATTTTTTCAAATGCATCAGCAAGTGTTTTGATTAAGGTTGCGATGACTAATACATCCGCACCAATACAGCTTAGTAAGCCGTTGTCTATCATTGGAAACATTCCGTTAGTCTCGGGGCTTAGCCTGTATGGATTAGCTTTCATACTCTATGCCGTTGCTCTAACATACCTACCTTTAAATGTAGCCCACCCTACATTAACTAGCGGCTCCATTGCGTTAGTCGCAATCGCTTCAGTTGCTTTTTTTGGTGAAACACTCTCTCCTATCAATATAGCAGGCATCTTATTAATAACTCTTGGGGTTGTTGCGTTAACAATTAATTAACTTATGTATAAAAATGTAGATATCACAATTATTGGCGGTGGTTTTTTTGGCTTATATCTTGCCGAATATTACTCTCTGTTGAACAAAAAAGTATTGATCATCGAAAAAGAAAACGATGCGATGCAAAGAGCTTCATATAACAATCAGGCTCGTGTTCATAATGGGTATCATTACCCTAGAAGCGTCCTTACAGCTTTACGTTCACGCATCTCTTTTCCTCGGTTTGTTGACGAGTTCGCATCATGTATTGATAATGATTTTGATAAGTATTACATGATATCTAATCGGTTAGGTAAAGTTACCCCTAACCAATTTGAAAAGTTCTGTGATCGAATAGGTGCATCGCACGAGCCTGCATCATCGGCAATACATCAGTTAGTTAAACCTAATATGATTGATAGCATCTTCAAGGTAAAGGAGTTTGCATTTAATTCAACCCTTTTGAAAGAAACTATGTTAAACAGATTGCAAAATAATAATGTTGAAATTTTGTTTAATCACGAAGTGTCTAAAATTAAAAAAAACAATTCTAACTTAGAGCTTACCGTTACCTCAGGTACAGAAATACAAAAGGTTACGAGCAAACAAGTGTTTAACTGCACTTATTCATTGTTGAACTCTGTCTTATCAGAGTCGAGTCTTGAACTTATTCCTTTAAGACATGAAATGACAGAAATGTGCATTGTTGATGTCCCTGATGAATTGAAAAAAGTTGGTATTACTGTAATGTGCGGTCCATTTTTTTCCATTATGCCTTTTCCATCTAAACAAGCACATTCTTTTAGTCATGTACGTTATACACCACATTACGAGTGGGATGATAATAACGAAAATTCTTATTTAAATGCTCATAAATTGGCAAAAGAAAACCTGCGAAAAAGTGCATTTAAAAAAATGCAATTAGATGCTCAACGTTATATCCCGATGCTAGAAGATATAAATTATAAAGAATCGTTATGGGAAGTAAAAACAATTTTGCCTCGCAGTGGTACAGATGATTCACGCCCGATTTTATTTAAAGCAAATTATGGATTAGAAGGCTTACACTGCGTAATGGGTGGGAAAATTGATAATGTGTATGACGTGATACAAACAATTAATGAATTAGGATTAGATAAATGATAAAAAGCGATACTTTTATCTCTGTTGTATTAATCGTTAAAAATCAAACAGAGAAGTTAATAGGGTATATAGATAAACTATCCCCATACTTAGACCATCACCTTAATGACTATGAAATTGTCATTATCGATCAAAACTCCAAAGATGGTTTAGAGAACGAGCTCCCAAAATCACTTGCAACTCATCAATCGATAAGGCATATCCGTTTATCTCAAGAGGAAAGTAATGATGTTGCTCTTGCTGCTGGGCTAGAGAATGCAATCGGAGATTTTGTTATCAATTTAAATATTGAAAGTGATGATGTAGAAATAGTATTGCCATTAATGGAATATGCTTTATTAGGTAATGATATTATTATATGCACATCAAATAAAGTAACTTCTTATTTTTATAAGAAAATTAAAATAGTATCAACTGGGTTGCTAAAATCTATAGGGTATACATTGCCAAATGACAGTACAGGAACGTTTTGCTTTAGCAGAAGATCTGTCAATGCCATTACAGAGTCAGGCCGTTACTACTGCAAATTGCATATGAGAATGGCCAATATTGGTTATAATCTCCACCCATTCGATGCCAATCAATACACACATACCAATAAGAAAAAGAACATAACACGTGGTATAACTGAAACTCTTCATCATATGGTGTTTAACTCAACAAAACCACTTCGTTGGATGAGTTTTTTAGGCGTTATAGGCAGTATTCTAGCTATGTTTTTTTCAATTTATAGCCTATTAGTACATTTAATTAATGACACTGTAGCTTCAGGTTGGACAACAACAATCCTCTTTATGTCAATGTTATTTGCCATTTTATTCACGATGCTATCATTTTTTGGTGAGTATCTAGCTAGGTTATTAAATGACCGTAGTGAACACAAAGATTATAACGTTGTATATGAGAAAAATAGCTCTGTTATGTTAAATGAGAATCGTAGCAATGTTTTATTCACCTCAGTTAATAATGAAATGAATAACAAACAGGAAAGAATAAATGATAATACATTCAGCTAATCATCAAGTTCCAAGTTATGATGAAGTGTTTACTTCAAAAAAAAGGCACGATTATTGTGTTGCAATATTTGTTATCAATGAAGGCAAAAAGCTACATAAACAATTACAACGAATGAAAGATTCTCATCTAAATGTGGATGTCATCATATCTGATGGAGGAAGTACGGATGGGTCAACAGATACACAAACACTGCAAGCATTGAATGTTAATACATTACTCGTGAAGAAAGAAGCAGGCAAGCTTGGTAGCCAAATGAGAATTGCCTTTTCTTGGGCGCTGAAAAAGGGCTACAAAGGAGTCGTAGTAATTGATGGCAATAATAAGGATAGTGTTAAAAATATAAATGATTTTGTCATAAAACTAGAAGAAGGTTATGACCATATTCAAGGCTCTAGATTTATCCCTGGAGGTAAGGCTATTAACACACCAATATCCCGATTACTAGGACTAAAACTTTTACATGTGCCAATGATGAGAATGGCCTCAGGTTTTAAGTATACAGATACTACGAATGGCTTCAGAGCCTACAGCAAAAACTTATTACTTGATGATAATATGGCTGTATTTAGAGATGTATTCACAAGTTATGAGTTTCATTATTACTTAGCTATTACAGCAGCAAAAAAAGGTTTTAAATGTATAGAAATCCCGGTAACAAGAACTTATCCGAAGGGAAAAGTGCCAACTAAAATATCACCAATAAAAGGTAATTTAGGCGTTATCAAAACTTTATTTAAAACTTCTTTAGGGTTTTACAATGAAAAGTAATAACTTCCTATCCCAATCTATACACCTTATTGTGGCATTTATATTCTCTTTGATGATAGCTATATTATATTACAAAATTAATATAATTAACATTGACCCCTATGATCAATTTATATATGGGGATACCATTAATGCTTCATATAGCAAACTTACCGACTATAGATTTTTACTTATATTATTCAGTCTGTTTCTTTTCTCTTTCTTTATTTTTGATAAATTTAAAGTCATAACGAAATGTATAAATGGATACAGTAGCCTCTTAACATTCCTACCCCTAATAAAAAGCAATAAGTTTACGTCCATTATTTTTGACTTCCTTTTGGTTGTACTTTTCTCTTACTTATCTAGTAAGGTTTTATTTAGCATAATAGGGTGGGAGCATTACTCAACATTTAATCGAAATGTGTTTATTATCTCAATTATGGTGATTTCGCTCTCTTTTAAGCAAAGAGCACCGTTAGTCTCTCAATTATTTTTTTCTGTTTCGCCTTTAGTCTATTTGAATGAAAGTTATATTTTTAACGGTGACGTCATTCATTTCCCCCCTTCTGATAATTTAAGCTACCTTATCTATTTTATATCTTTGATTACGCTAATCATTTCAATTAATGATGTAATGAAAAATAATAGCAAAATTAATTTCTCATTTTTGGTTTTTGTTTGCGTAGCATTAATAGGTGAAGGTAGTCGGATTTATGCTTTAGATGAGTATCACCTTGGTGAGGTGTTTACTAATTTTCATCAGGGCATTACTTTAAATCAAGCATATTACTCAGAATATATTCCTACTAAAGGTTTTATGCATACTTTTACAGGTTTATTGAATAACACTTTCTACGACGGTGGTTATACTACCATCGGATTGTCTTTAAAACTATCAGCACTGATTACAGTAATATTAGCGTTGGGAGTTCTTGGCTTTTTCTATAGTAAATTTATCCTCTTAATTCTTTTATGTATCGGCCTGCCCTTCACAGGACATTACGCACCGATATTAATTGGTATTTGTATACTAAGTAGTAAAAGAGTAGTAAATGATAGTTACAACTTCATGATAGCCTCATTATTATTCTCCTTTTTTTACTTTGTTTATTATAATGCGTTTGCCATTGCTTTCGGACTTGTAATTCTTCCTATTCTTATTTATCACTTAAAAGAGATAGTCATTCATAAATATCACCCTAATAAATTGCAATCTATTTCGTTTATTATTGGGATGCTTATTTTAATTTTCCTTTTTAATTATATTACTTCATCAGTAGCTTATGTTCTATCAAATAGCTCAAGTAACTTATTCTACTGGGGAAATTCAGGCACTTTCGAATCATTGTTAAAAAGTAATTTATGGGTATTAATACCCATAGTCCTTTCTTTTCTTATCTATACTAAAAATCTGGTTATTAATAAAGACAATATATTGTGGCTTTGCTTTTTTATTATATTCCCCTTCGTCATTTTATCCTATCTTGAAGGAAGAGCTGATGGTCGATTTTCTCGAGCCTTTCTTTTCACAGCCTTCTGCGCACCAATGATTTTTGCATTCATCAACAACAAGAGTGTTGAACTTAATAAAGTCACTAAGTTGATATTATCATCACTTTTTATAATTATTTACTTCATTACTAGCAACCCTGCATGGATTAAAATTAAAGGTATTAACAATTTCCATCGCGTATTTTCAGACAAAGGCATTGATAATAAGCACATATTAATAGATGAAAATGAAATACCTAATTTAGGTGATGGCTTTATAAAGAAAAGAAGGTATCAAGACCTAAAAAACGAGTATGAGCTTATTAGTAATTTATCAAGCAATGAGACATTTTTATTAATAGATAAATATGTTACGCAAAGTGCTCGTTATTCAATCTATGATAAATTAACGCCAACTTTAAATCATTCTATTCTTAATGTAAGTAGCTTAGAGTTACAAAACAAAGAGTTAGTCAAAGTTAAAAACTCTAATGTGGAAATAATAAGAGTTTCTAATGGAGTTCGTCGGTATCATCTTTTCTTTAATTACTTATCATCCTTAAACTTTAAGTTTATATCATTTAAGGGTAGAGACTATCTTGTTTCACCTGAAGTATTCTCATCTATAGAAAATAAACTTGACTTCATTGTTAATAATTCTTTTGAACAAAAATACTCTACTAACCAATTTGGTTTACTTCCAATTAAATGGGGTAGTGCTCTAAGCAATCAGTTGTCTAACCTAGTAAATGCTAGAGTAGATGAATCATTTTCTAAGAGTAATAGTATTAATAATTTTAGCAATATTGTTAGTGGCAAGGATCCTTGGCTCTTATATGATATAAAGAATCAACTTAGGCCATTAGAGATTGATTTAATAAATTTAAACTTTAGTCTAAGTAAAGATGTCATATGTAACTCTCAATTATTTTGGGATGATGGGGGTGGTTTTAGTGAAGCTAAGTCAATAAGATTTAATATAGGCAATGGCGACAACGTAATCCCCATACATATGAACTACGACTGGAGAACCTCTTCTGAAATTTTGGGAATCCGAGTTGATATTGATAGCTGTAATAATAAGAAAGTGACCTTAAATAAAATTGAGGCCTATAAATATAACTTCCACATAAAAGATTAATTTATAAGTGATAAAGTTGGTGGAGGACTAGAGTTCTCCACTAACATTAAGCTCTACTGTGACAGTATTTTTGTGTTTGTTAATTGTGTAGTGGTACAGTAATTTTGACCAACTAGTTAGAGGAGATATAATTCATCTCAGTATTTTTATAGGTGACTCAATGAAAAACAGGTGGACTTCCCTGATTTCACTAGACAGATTTCAATTCAGAAAATAATCTTCTTCAAACTTAGCTGGTGAAATACCGCAGTGTATGAGTGAAGCTTTTTAGGATTGAAGAACATTTCTATAAATTAAATACCTCAGCTTTCGCATCATTACGAGTTGTGTATATCTTATTTCAGACAATGCGTTTTTTGATCGTTGCAAAAAAGCTTTCAGCAACAGCATTATCATGACAATTTCCTCTTCGACTCATCGATGGAACTAGGTTATGTTATTTCATGAATGCTAGCTAATCAGCACTGCCGTATTGGCTATCTTGATCGCTATACACCTAACTTCTGATTTTGGTTGGCGTTGATAAACAGCCATTAATAAAGCTTTTATCACTAATTGCTTATCCATATTTCTATCCATTGACCACCCAGCAATCCGTCTTGAAAATAGAACCATCACGGTTGCAAAATATAAAAAACCTTCATTCGTTCAATGTAGGTAATATCACTTACCCACGATTGATTAGGAGCAGACGGATTAAATTGGTGTGCTAACAAATTATCGGCGACTCAATATGGTTTACCACCTTTTATGTAGTGTCGTTTAAACCTATTTTTGCTTTGAAATAATGCTGTCGCATTACCTTTGCAACACGATTAACACTGCATTGTTCACCAATCTCACGTAAACCTTGGTAGATCCAAGGACAGCCATAAGTACCACCACTAGCAACATAAAACTCCTTGATAAGCTTAAATAAACGATTGTCTTCAATCGTTCTATCGCTTTGTGGTTTATTTAAGCATACACAAAAACCACTGCGGTTTAACTTCATAACACGACACATAAATATAACTGAAAACTCGTTACGATGGTTTCTAATAAAACAGTATTTTACTCTGGATTGTTGGCAAAGTACCTTTCGGCCTTTTTTAGGATGTCTCTCTCCGCTGTTACGCGTTTTAGCTCAGATTCAAGTTTTGCGATTTTTAATTGATCATCAGAAGATTGTTTTAGTTTAGGTTTTTTTAGATAACTGGCTCCGTCAGTGATATAAGGTTTTAGTACAAATTCCTAACTATTCTGACACTTCTGAAACTAAATAACCACATTCAGTGATTTGCTTTACAGCTTCAACTTTAAATTCTTGGGTATAACGTTTTCTTTACTCATAAACACCTCTTTTTTAGTTACATTGTAACTCTTTTAAGTGTCTAGCAAAGTCTAGGAAGTCCACTCGACCAACTCCAATAGAGCCTCCTAATTGAGCAAATATTGACTCAGTAAGAACAGCAAGCCCTAAACTTGAAGAGATAATAACGTCTAGTCCTTAGTTGATTATCATCATATTAATAAATAACCAATCTTTCATACCAGATAAAGATAGTGACGAATAATAAAAAATAGTGTCACTGATCAAATCATCTTCCATTAAAACAGTTATGCTCCTAGCCATAGCAAATAATAAGTGCAATACTTAATAAGCTCTGAGCACCATTAACAAAGTTATTTACTATGCTTTTTTCGGTCATCCCGGCGCGGCTAAAGCAATCAAAATAGCACCTGTAAAAAAGGCAGTTGTCATTTCCAAAATCATCATTGCAAGCTTATTGCCCCATAAACCATAGTGACAAAGGTACCGAAGAACAGTGTTAAAATAATCACTACTTTTCTATCTAACTTTCCTATTGAATCCATATCTGATTTAAAAAAATGATTAATATTCTCTTGTTTAGCAAAAAATATCAAAGATTGGCTAGGGTCATTTTTTACTTTTTTTACTTTTTTTACATAGTGAAGAATATAAAATAAACGATGATACTTGCCGTAATTAATATAACGACTCTTAAACCAGTACCAACAGTCCAATTAATACCTGCAGAGTTAGAAGCTATTATGACACTAAACGGGTTTATAGTTGCCCCTAAAGCCCGGTAGCCGCCCCTAAATACAAAGTTGCTAGTGGTACTAATACATCGTAGCCTGCAACTAAAAAAACAAGAATTTAAATAGGGTAAAAAGCAATTAGATCTTCTGCCATCCCAAACGTCATACCGTCTATACCAGTAAGTAAAAAAGAAAATACAATAAGGAGTTGTTCCTTTCCTTTTAATATATTAAAAGCGCATACATACCTTTATCAAAAGCCCCTGTGGCTCCAACTAAACCTATCAAGCCTCCAACCACTTATACAAGTAAAATAATATCTATCGTATTATAAGAACCTTTTAAGAATGATTGTAAAAAATCAATCACATCTTAGGTAGCTGCTCGTAAGTATTAGGAATTACAATTGGTTTTAAAATTTTTCCTTGCGTAAAGCTTGCTAACTTTACTTTTATTCCTAACTCAGAAATTGTTTTTTCTGTTACTAGTAATTCGATTTGTGAATTATTTGTACTCAATATAAACATGTATTTATCTGAATTATATTCAATAGGGTCATACTGCCCAGCAGGAATAAACCAAGAAGTAATATAAACCAGAATGGCGATAAGAAAAAGTACTGTATGCGCGATATAAAATGAGTGAGGATTTTTTAGCTGGTCAGATTATCCCTGCTGTTTAGATTTAACTATAAACTAGTTTTAGAGATTTTCACATTTTATGGCTTGGGATTTGAGAATTTAGTTTTATATCAAAAATCAGATATTACAGTGAATTTAAAAATATCAAAGTAATAAATAGTCTACTTATTCGCATACAATTTATCCGAGCAAACTACTTTTATTGTTGCGCTATTAAATAATTCAGTTGCTCGATGACAGTTTCAGGTTCATAAAAATGGATATTATGCTCTGTGGTTCTAGAGAACTCTACTCTCATATTAGTTGAAAGTTTATTCATGTCTTCAATCGCTTTTAAATACATGTTTTTCATCCTAGTCCACACCTTATTTTTCCCAAGATCTTTTCCAGGGGTCCAAATACCGTTCTTTGCCCATAAAAGAACAAAAGGCGTGTCTCCAAAATCATCAGCTTCTTTGATTATTTTTTCATTAGCTTTAAGGTCATGAAAGCCTATGTTTTTCATTGGTTCATTCCAATATGATAATTCCTCTAAGCGATCAGCTTCTTGATCTTTGCTATATTGCTCTGATTCAGGTTTCCATTTAGCTATTCGATTAGACCACTGCCCATATTGGCTAGGATCAATAAGTAAAATACCTACAACATCACTAGAGTAAAGGTGATTATATGCTTTCACAGGGTACGAACCGTACGAATGACCAACCATTATATAAGGCGGCTTTACATCCACGTTTTTTAATAACGTATGAAGCTGCTCGCTAATATCATTGATATTGTATGCTTTTGATAATTTATCGCTTTTTCCCATATGTGCACGATCATAAATACAAATCCTGTTTTTTTGACTCATTTTTTCTATTACAGCCCCCCACTCATCTTCAGAGCCATAACCATTAAAACCGGATTGAACAATAATGCTAGGTGATTTATCCCCATAACATTCAATGTGAAGTTTTATGCCACCAGCATCATACATACCATTAATATGATTTTTAAACTCTGCTGCATTACTATTCGTACTTATGCCTATTAGAACAATTAACAGCCAAAACATAAAATTAGCGGATAATATTTTTATCTTATTCATAACTTTCGCTCTGTATTTTAATATTTAGTAAATTCACAACACCAATATATTACACATGTAATCAATAGAATTACAAGTGTAATGTTAAAATTAAAAAAGCACTTTAGGTTTGAGCTTATTTTTTGATATTAAATTCTTAAAACAGTTAAAAGTTTTGATTTATATGGGGACTTACAAAGAGGATATTTCAGCACCAAACGAACCGTCTGGTGCCAAAGAGAAGAACTACTTTGTAACTGAAGTAGTTTTTAGGCTTAATGAGATTTTAGGTTTTTCTACTGCGAAACCGGCTGCGTGGAAATGTCCTCCACCGCCAAACAATTTTGCGATATTGGCTACGTCTACGCCGTCGACATCTGATCTTAATGAGAATATGCGTTTATCAGCATTATCACAGTACATAGCGGCAAAAGGCTGGCCTTTTGCTAATTCGTTACCAATTTCACTGGCTAGGCTATTAGTATTGACACATGGTACTTGGTAGCCGGCGATATCAACCATTTCTATATTTTTAGGTTTAGTTGCTCTGCTGATTTGTTTATTTTGATATTCAACGATGGCTTCGCCTTTGCTGATCAAATCTAATAACTTAGTTTCATCTAAGTATTGTTCCCATACATCAAAGGTCATAGCGCATGTTTGTAGTGCAGCCGATACTTCTTTACTGTTTGGTAATTGCCAATGCCATAAATCGCGATCTTGGATATAAGCTAATAAAGTTGGTAATGGGCGCTCTGGTAATAAATGCTCCCATGTTAATACGGCACCTGAGCGTTCCATATCAAATACAGTGCAATCTAAACCAGCTAGTGCTTCTTCTGCTGTTTTATGGTGATCTATTACTAATAAACTATCGGCTTCTTGTTCTAGCTTTAATATCACTTCACGTGAATAAGAAAAGTCGACAATAAAAACATGTTTATTGCTAACATCTGGCGCTTCATCACCATGTTGTGCGGCAATAAACTCACAATCGAAGTTATTGAGATCACAATATTGTTTTACGGCTAAAGCAGCACCAAAGCCATCAGAACAGTTTTTGTGATAAATACATAAATATTTCATTGAGTTTCCGTTTGTGAGTTTCTATTGTTTGGCGAATTCGCCTACCTTAAACCACAGCCTTTTAATATTAGCTGAGTTAAAGTTTCTGTGATGTCTTCAAAATCTTCATCAGATAGTGACTCTTTATCCATAGCGGCCAATACTTGTACACCAAAATCGGCGTAATGCTGTGTTGAGCCCCAAATAAAGAATAATAAGTGCATCGGGTCGATAGGGTCCATTTTACCTTGATCTATCCATGCTTGGATAGCATCGGCCTTATGTTTTATTGAAGTTCTGAAGTCATGGCTCAAAAAATGACTTAAATGCGGTGCACCATGGACCATTTCGCTGGCAAATATGCGTGACGCATTAGGATTGTTCTTTGATGACATCACTTTTGCACGAATATAAGTGGTTAAAGTCTCTCTAGGATCATCATCTGCATTAATATCAGATACGGTTGCATCCCATACTTCAACGATATCACCTAACACAGCGCCATATAGGTCGAGTTTATTCTTAAAGTAATAATGAATATTGGCACGTGGTAATTCAGCACGCTCAGCAATACGCTTCATAGAAGCGCCTTTAAAGCCAAAAGTAAGAAACTCTTCTTCTGCTGCTGCAATGATCACGACTTGGTTTTGTTGGCGAATACGTCCAGCAGGCTCTTTACGGCGGTTTTGTAATACGTCAATTTCACTCATAAACTTTTAAATATGCTTAATCAAAAAAATCAGTATAAGGAATTTCGCTTATTTGAGCTATACCTAACAATATAATAGCCATATAAAAAAGGGACGTTATTTAAAATAACATCCCTTTTACTGTTTTTAAAAAAATCTAGATTCAAATAATAAGCGCTGAACTTCACTTCACCGTTATTTAGCTTTCACAATTAAACGCTGACGATGAAGTACAGGTTCAGTATAACCGCTAGGTTGTATACTGCCTTTAAATACTAATTCATATGCGGCAGCGAACGCATCACTGGTATTTAAGTTATCAGACATTGCAATATAATTTTTATCTTGGCTATTTTGCTGATCCACCACTTTTGCCATACGAACTAAAGTATTTTCTACTTGTTCAGTACTACAAATACCATGATGCAACCAGTTGGCTACATGTTGGCTTGAAATACGTAAAGTTGCACGGTCTTCCATTAAGCCAACATCTTCAATATTTGGTACTTTAGAACAGCCTATGCCCATATTCACCCAACGCACTACATAACCTAAAATTCCTTGGATATTGTTATCTAGCTCTAACTGAATAGACTCAGCCGTTAACTGACTTTGATCTTTCAATAATGGCAATCTAAGCAGCATATCTAAGCTTTTAAGGCCTTTATCTACGATTTCGTCTTGTAGGGCTTCAACATTTACTTTGTGATAATGCAATGCATGTAGCGTTGCCGCTGTTGGCGATGGTACCCAAGCACAATTGGCACCTGATTTTGGATGAACATCTTTTTCCACCAGCATTTGCGCCATATTATCTGGGATTGGCCACATGCCCTTGCCTATTTGACCTTTGCCTTTAAAACCACAATCAAGTCCAATTACCACATTACGATTTTCGTAAGCTTGGATCCAATCTTGCGACTTCATAGCCTCTTTTGGCACAACAGGACCGGCCTCCATAGAGGTATGAATTTCATCGCCTGTTCTATCCATAAAGCCCGTATTAATAAATACAACGCGCTCTTTAGCAGCATGAATACATTGTTTTAAATTCACACTGGTACGGCGTTCTTCATCCATTAAGCCCATTTTTATGGTATTAGCTTCAAGACCAAACGCTTGTTCAATTAAACCAAATAGTTTTACCGCAAAAGCCACCTCTTCAGGGCCGTGCATTTTTGGTTTTACAATATAAATACTGCCAGCAGCGGAGTTAACTAATGCCCCTGTATGTTTTAAGTCATGAATTGCAATAAGAGATGTGACTACACCATCTAAAATACCTTCAGGTATTTCACAACCATCTTTGTCAATAATGGTTTCATTTGTCATTAAATGACCTACGTTTCTAACAAACATTAAGCTGCGTGCACTTAATGCCAGCTCTTCACCATTTTTAGCTGTGTAATATCTATCTGTATTTAAGCTACGATGAATCACTTTACCGCCTTTTGTGACTTTTTCACTTAAGTCACCTTTCATTAGGCCTAACCAATTTTTATAAACTTGGATTTTATCTTCAATATCTACTGCTGCAATGGAGTCTTCACAGTCGTGAATAACTGTTAATGCTGATTCAATGATCACATCACTCATATTTGCGATATCAGCTTCACCTACAGGATGATTTGCATTAAAAACTAACTCTACATGCAAGCCGTTATTAGCTAATAAAATAGCACTTGGTGAGTCTTTACTACCTTTAAAGCCAACAAAATTTGATGCATTTGATAATTGTGTTGTTTCGCCATTTGTTAAGGTAATTTGCAGCTGTTGGTCAATAACTTGATAGTTTGTAACCTCAGAAAAAATACCTTGATTTAACGTAAAGGTTTCATCTAAATATTGCTTAGCGTATGCAACTACAGCTTTACCACGTTTTGGATTATAACTTTTAGTGATGGCTGTTTCGTCGTGAATTGCAATGACATCAGTTGAATATAAGGCATCAAATAAACTGCCCCAGCGTGCATTAGTCGCATTAAGTGCATAGCGCGCATTCATTACTGGCACTACAAGTTGTGGGCCTGCTAAGTTAGCCACTTCTGGGTCGACATTTTTAGGTGAGATTTTAAAATCAGCAATATCTTCAGCTAAGTAACCTATTTCCTGTAAAAAGGCTTTATAAGCCACTTCATCGTACTGGCTTGTTTGGTGTTGTTTATGCCACTCATCAATTTGAGACTGCAATTTTACACGTGTATCGAGTAATTGCTTATTGATAGGTGAGAGTTCATTTACTATGGCTTCAAATGATTGCCAAAATTTATCCTGCTCTATCCCTGTACCAGGAATAACATCTTGGTTTATGAAATTAAAAAATGCTTCTGCTACCTGAAATCCGCCAACAGTTATTCTTCGCTTTGTCATGTGGTAGATCCTACTTCTGTACTTAAAATAAAAAGTAGCGGGCCAAATCGGATTAAAAGCCCACTACAAAGGTAAAACGAGATTTACTTAACAGGTGCGCCCTGCGCGATCCATAAAGCAATATAATTACGCTCATCGTCTTCTATTTTTGTTTTATTCATAAACGGCATATCTTTGGCATCAACTGCACGCGCTTGAATTCTAGGTGCCCAACGACTCATTTGTTCTATGTCATCAAGTATTACACCACCTTGTGCCACTTTAAAAATATCATCCGTAGGAGTACTTGAGTGACAACTTGCACAACGGCTAACGATAATATCGTTCACTTTTTGTAAATCTACTGTATGCACTTCACTACCAGTTTCATCAATAATTGGAGTAGCTGATTTAGGTGCTATCGCTACAGCTAATACAATTGATAATGCAGCTGCGCCCACTAAAACCAATGGATTTTGATTGCCTTTATGTTTAGCTACAAAGTATTGACGAATAGCAGCAGTAATTACAAAAATCACCATAAGCACTAACCAGTTATATTCATGGTTAAAGATCATAGGGTAGTGATTGCTGATCATGATAAATAGCAGCGGTAAAGTGGCATAAGTATTATGCGTTGAGCGAAGCTTTGCTTTAGCACCCCACGTTGGGTCAACTGGTTCGCCTTTTTCCACTGAGGCGACTAATGCGCGTTGCGATGGCATTATGGTGAAAAATACATTACCTGCCATGATAGTACCAATCACAGCACCTACATGCATAAAGGCACCACGGGCACTAAATGTTTCACTTAATACGTAAGATAAACCAGTGATCAATGCCATTAAAATAATACCAAGCAGTAAACCATGTTCAGCTAATTTAGTGCGACATAAAACATCATAAACAATCCAACCACCTACAATAGATGTTAAACCGATTGCGATTGCTTGCATTTGACTTAACTCTGCGATGTTAGGGTCGATTAAATAAATATCAGCACCAACGTAAAACATTAAGCTTAATAATACAAAACCCGTTAACCAAGTACTGTATGCTTCCCATTTAAACCAATGTAATAGCTCTGGCATTTTTTCTGGTGCGTGTTTATATTTAGCAACTTCATAAAAGCCACCCCCATGTATCGCCCATAAATCGCCGTCTATGCCTTTATCTGATTTCCAGCCTGGTGGTTTTTCTAAATGATTATCTAGCCAGACAAAATAGAACGACGCTCCTATCCAGGCAATCCCAGTTATTACGTGGGCAAAGCGTAAAATTAAATTAACCCATTCTGTGATATATGGATCCATGTTGATCTCCGATATATTCTGCACATTGAGATAACCGCTATCTCAAAGCATGTGAATTCTTATTATTTTTTATATTTTTGTTGATACAAACACGGCTAAAGCCCCGTCGACATCTTTTTAATTCTTTGGTTGGCGGGGTTTTAATCCCGCTTTCCTTTTAATTCTGTAAGGCTAAAGCCCTACCTACAATCTTTTAATTCTTTTCGTCGGCGGGACTTCAGTCCCGCTCTATTTTGTTATTTAGTAAGGCTAAAGCCCTACCTACAAAGGTTTAAATTTATCTATCTCAACGAGGCTGAAGCCCCTCCTACATTTTTGACTTATTATAACGCTGATGTTTTTTTATTATTTCTATCATGAGCTAAGTCACCCATCACATAAGTTTCACGTACAGTACGATCATCACCTAATGTAGTTAATACAAATAAACGCTCTAAAATGTCTTTGGTATTGTTCATACGTACACGCATTAGATCTGTTGATTTGTAATCTAAAACAATAAAGTCAGCTTCTTTACCTGGAGTAAAGTTACCAATTTTGTCGTCTAAATCGAGCGCTGAAGCACCTCCTAAAGTAGCTAAGTAAAATGACTTAAGTGCAGTCAGTTTTTCGCCCCTTAGCTGCTGAATTTTGTAAGCTTCATTTAGTGTTTGTAATTGTGAAAAGCTAGTACCGCCGCCCACATCAGTACCTAAACCTACATCTACGTTAAACTCTTCTGCTTTTTTCAAGTTAAATAAACCACTGCCTAAAAATAAGTTAGAAGTTGGACAATAAGATAGAGATGAATCGGTATCGCTTAATCTTTGATATTCGCTATCACATAAATGGATACCGTGTGCAAATACACTACGTTTACTTAATAAACCGTGTTTATCGTAAACGTCTAAATAGTTTTCACATTCAGGGAATAAATCACTCACCCAAGCACATTCATTTTTGTTTTCAGATAAATGTGTATGCATAAATACACCTGGGTATTCTTCAAGTAATTGCCCAGCTTTATGTAATTGTTCACTGGTACTTGTAGGAGCAAAACGCGGTGTTACCGCATAATGTAAACGACCTTTGCCATGCCACTTTTCGATAAGTGCTTTTGATTCTTCGTAACTCGACTCTGCAGTATCTGTTAAGTTATCTGGCGCATTGCGATCCATCATTACTTTACCGCAGATCATACGTACGTTTAGCTCTTCTGCTTGTGTAAAAAATGCATCTACAGATTCTGGATGAACTGTGCCAAATACTAATGCCGTTGTTGTACCATTTGTAAGTAGTTGGTCTAAAAAGAATTGGGCTCTAGGTTTTGCAAAATTAGTATCACCAAACTGCGATTCAGTTGGGAAAGTATAAGTTTCTAACCACTCTAATAATTGCTCACCATATGAGCCTATTATTTCAGTTTGTGGATAATGGATATGAGTATCAACAAAACCTGGCATTAATAAACCATTATCATGCTGTTTTACAACAACATCATCAGCTAGTGTTGGCAAAATATCGTTTGCTAGACCGACAGTTTCAACCAAGCCATCTTTAACAACAAGCACACCATCTTCAAAGTACTGATAGCTTTGCTCATTGTCTTTAGCAGGATCGCTTAAAAAATGTAAAATTTCACCACGAAATGCTTTTGTTGTATTACTCATAAACTTATTAACCTTGCACTTAAATGTATTATTTAATTCTAAAATTTAATTGTGATTTTTTGTTCATCTATTAAGGCGATTTCATCACAGTTATCACCTTTACCACCACGGTCTACTACCAAGAAATCACTTTGATCATTAAGAGCTAAACAGAAGTGATGCCAAGTCCCTTTATGATAATTAACGCCTTGATCTGCCGAGGCTAAAAATACGCGTATTTTAGTTAAGTCTAAGTCACCCTTAGGTGCGACAACCACTAAATACGGATTATTTCCCATAGGTATAAATGCTTGGCTACCTTTAGGGTGACGCTCCATCATGCCAATCTGAATTGGCAACGCCAAAGGCGTAGAACGAAAAATATTTATAATGGTTTTACCGTCATTATCAGCCACATCTACATCAGCTAAATTATGAAAACGTATTGTGAAACCTTGATTAATTTCAAAGTTTTCAACTGAATCAGCACATTCAATGACATCACCAAATTGGGCAAATTCAGCAGCTGTTAAAGGCATAGCTTCAATAAACTTTTTACCGTTTTCATCTTCACTGATATAACACTGCTGCATACTTAGCTACCTCTGTAAGTTGAGTAACCATAGGCAGTTAATAACAATGGAATATGATAATGCGTACCACTGCCATCTATGCTAAATACGATATCAACATATGGATAAAAGCCTTGCTCTTTGTTCATATCAAAATAAGACTTAGTATCAAAGTGCATACGGTAATTACCGGCGTCTAAAACAAGATCATCATCTAATAAACCTGCAATACGACCATCATCATTAGTGATCCCTTGTGAGATCACTTGCCAATCGCCTGCAACTTCTTTAAATAATTTAATTGGCACTGAGCGCGCTGGCAGCCCTTTTGTTGTATCTAATATGTGAGTTGTGATCTGGCTCATCTGATATCCTAAGAAAATTTATTTAATCTAATATGAAAAATTTTACGCTGCTCTTCTGCGGCATTTTTCAATTCAGTATCGCGGTCATTACCAATACGCGCTTCTAATAACGCCAACATCTGCGCAGCACTTTTACCGGTTGCACATACAATGAAGATAAAACCAAATTTGGCATGATAATCATCATTACCTTTGGCTAATGCTTTTATAGTCAATTCATCAGCGGCATTCATACCTGACTGCTCACCGGCAGCAAGCTCTTTAGTATTAGCGTACTTTTTCATTAAGCTGCTAACATCGCCGATTTTAGGATGACCATCAAAAGCTTCTAAATAATCGCCTTCTGATAAACCAATCCAATTATCGTTTGCCGCTTCAAATAAGGCATCTAAATCAGCATGTGGACGAGATTCCACCATTTTTGAGACCCAAGCACTTGATGTACAACATTGCATAAATGCATGTTTTGCTTGAGCTAAATCCATTGCGTTAATGTCTTGAAAATTCATAATGCACCTTTAAACAATAAAAATGCTTTTCATCCCTGAAAAGCCAATGATAACTGTATTAGCTAAGCTATTTAGGCAAGCCAAATAAACGTAAACGAGAAATACCGCCATCAGGGAATATGTTAAGGCGAATATGACTAAATGAATTGTTACCGCTGTTTATTTCACTTATAAATAAATGCTCACGATCCGCATAAAGCTTGGTTTTACATATCACTTCTTGCCACTCAACAGTGCCACCTAATACCTCTTCATCTGTGCTATTTGTTGCCTCTAACGAGAAAGTATCTGGGAAGTTACCTTTAAAGTGCGCGGTATCTACAATCAGTTTTTGTAAATCACCTGGGACAGCTAATTTAACTATTGACCAATCAGGACCCGGATCACGACGACGTTTCGTCTCCCAACCATCCCCCATATTCACACCACGCCCTGGCATAATTAAATTATTTTTATCGCTAAAAAACATGTCTGAACATAACAAGGCCCGAGCACCATTTTTAATAGACGCTAAATCAATGAGTTCACCTTCAACAAAGTTTTTAGGATCTAATTTAGGATCACCATAAACGCGAAAACGCGCTACACCGCCATCAGGGAACATATTCAACCTCACGTGAGTCCAAACTTGTTCTTTATTTTCTAAATCAACATTTACTGGGAAAAGGTTTTGGCTATGTGCATCAGTTGTGCTTTGATCTAAAATCGTTGTCCAAACTGCATCTTTAATATCGCCATCACAATGACATGCTTCAACAGAAACTGATTGCGGTGCATTGCCTTTAAAGTGGTTTGTATCTATATCAAAACCACGGATCACACCAGGAACACCAAGACGAATTGTACACCAGTCAAATTCTCGACCATTATCACGACCATAGCTTCGGCGTGACTCCCAACCATCCATCCATTTACCACGGTCTGTAAATTTTTCTTCAATGAAAATACCGCGACCTGGTTTGATCAGGTTTTCCATTTCAGCAAAAAAATCATCGCTACAAGCTAATGTTTCTCCGCCTAAGCGGGCTTGTGCCATATCAATAAAATGTTGGGTGTAATAAGTGTTCAATTCCTCTTGATTCATTGGTTTCTCTCTGTTGTTTTAGCGCGAGTTAAGTCGTGCTTTTTATGATTAAACAAACGCGACTAAAGTCCCGTCTACCATTTTTCATTATTCATTTTTGGACGTTGCGCTAAAACCCCGCGTATCATCTTAAAATGCTTTTTGAAAATACAGGACGTAGGTCCGTCTATCTGAAAAAACATGCACGTAAAATACCCGCCTACACTCAGCCTTTAAACTCTACCTTTTAGTAAAGGCTGGCCTACAGGCGCATTCATAAATTCATCGTTGTCATAAACTGTTTGACCACGTAAATAAGTACGCTCTACACGCCCTTTTACTGTTCGGCCTTCATAAGGTGTGATTTTGTGTCTATGTTTAATCATCTCATTAGTGATCTCATATTCAGATTTATCATCAAAGACAACAAAATCAGCGTGGTAACCCACTTTTATATAACCTTTAATATGATCCATACCTATAAATTTAGCCGTTTGTGCACTCATCCAATGAGCGATATCAGTTAAGCCAAAACCGCGCTCTGCCGCTTGTGTCCAAATTAACGGTAATCCAAATTGCAGTGCTGAAATACCACCCCAAGCCTTTTCTATATCACCGCTATCAATATGTTTTAGTTGCGGAGTACAAGGTGAGTGATCTGATACGATAAAATCAATTACACCATCTTTTAGGCCTTGCCAAAGTTGATGACGATTATCATTTTCACGAATTGGCGGACAACATTTAAATAATGTTTTGCCATCAGGAATTTCTTCAGAAAATAAAGTTAAATAATGTGGGCAAGTTTCAATTGTTAAACTTTGACCTTCTTCACGAGCTGCTTTGATACTGCTGATCGCTTCTGCACTTGATAAATGCACAATATGAACATGACAATCTTGACCATTCGCTTTCACTTCACGGTTAAGGTCTATCATCATATCAATAGCATCGTTTTCCCACGATTTAGGGCGTGAGTCTAAAAATGTTTGATAGCTGTCACTAATTTCTGCAGGTTCACTGTTACCGCAATCAAGTTCAGCATGAATTAAATAAGGTGAGTTGTGCTTTGCTAGAATAGGCATGGCTTTGCGTAAATCATCGGCTTCCATATTTGGAAACTCTTCAATGCCTGAATCAATTAAAAATGATTTAACACCTAATACACCAGCATCTAATAACTCATCTAAATCATTTACGCTATCAGGAATAACGCCGCCCCAAAAACCGCAATCAACCCAAAGTTTGTCAACTACAGCATCAAGCTTTTCATCAAATGCCTGCTTGTTAATAGTGACTGGAATACAGTTTAAAGGCATATCTACTAAAGTTGTTATACCACCAGCAGCTGCCGCTTGAGTTGCTGTATTAAAGCCTTCCCATTCTGTACGACCAGGTTCGTTAATATGAACATGACTATCAACTAAACCTGGCATTAATACTTTATTACCTAAATCTTCGACAGCACAATTAGGCTGATAATCATGCTCTCTAATAGCATCAATTAAACCATTTTTAATAATAACAGTGGCTGCATGAACGCCTTTTTCTGTCACAACACGTTGGCTGCGAATGGCAAAATGATTTGTCGGATTTTGATTTTTAATATTACTACTAGACATTTTTTTCACTCTTAGTTAATTGTGTTTTGCGACATTTTGATTGTTATTGTCATCACTAGTTTCTTGCGCTTTTAAAGCAAACCATCGGCTTACTAATTTATGTTGCTTACGCTTTTTATTGCGTAAATTGCGCGCTATCTTTTTGCTCTTGGCTTTGAACTGTCTTTTTAGCATTGTGTTCTTGCTCATCAATCATTGATTTTAGTTCACTCCAATCAACACCTTGCTTATTTGGTGTTGGCTCCAGATCTGCTTGATATAAACCTATAATTTCGCCAACAATTGATACCGCAACTTCCATAGGTAACTTACCTGGCACATTACTTAACCCCACAGGACATGCGATTGTGTCTACTAATTCTTTTTTAATGCCGTGGTGGTCGAATCTTTGTTGGAATCTTTTCCATTTGGTATCAGAACCAATTAAACCTAAATACTTAAAGTCTTCACGTTTTAAAATGGCACTGCAAATATCGAAATCTCTTTGATGGTTATGCGTTAAAACAACGTAATAGCTATTAGCTGGCATACTGGCTATTTCATCAACAGGGTTATCCGTGATCACATGATTAGTATTATTGGCAGCTACTTCAGGGAATAGCTCTTCACGTTCATCCACCCAATGTAATTTAACCGGTAAACCTGCAAGCATAGGTGCGATTGCATGGCCCACATGACCAGCACCAAACAACATAATATTGATATGTGAACTGGCAAAACTTTCAAATAAAACGCTCGTTGTACCACCACAACATTGGCCCAGTTTAGGGCCTAATGGAAAATGCTCTAAATGCTGTGTTTGCTCACCTTTTGATAAAATGTCTAAAGCAATTTTTATTGCTTTATGCTCTAAATGACCGCCACCTATGGTATCGAATGATGAATTAGCACATACTACCATTTTGGTACCACTATCTCTTGGCGCAGAGCCACGAACACCCAGAATTGTCACTAAAACATATGCTTCGCCCCTAGCTGTTAATTCTTTTACGGCATCTACCCAAGAGGTATTTGGTGTCATCATGGCCCTAGTTCCTTATTGTGCTTTCATTTGCTGAACAGCCATCAATACACGCTCTGGTGTTGCAGGTGTATGTAACACTGGACTCAATTTATAATCACTAACACTAGATACCGCATCTCTTAATGCTGACCAAACTGAAATCGCTAACATAAACGGTGGTTCACCTACCGCTTTAGAGTTGTAAATTGTGGCTTCACGATTTGGCTCATTTTGTAGTAGCTCTACATTGAATTTTTCGGGCATATCAGCAATCGCTGGAATTTTGTAAGTTGCAGGGCCATTGGTCATAAGGCGGCCTTTTTCATCCCACACTAGCTCTTCAGTGGTTAACCAACCCATACCTTGAACAAATGCACCTTCAATCTGACCTAAATCAATTGCAGGATTTAATGAATCACCTACATCATGTAATATATCTACACGTACAACTTTATATTCACCGGTTAAGGTATCGATTAATACTTCTGAGCATGACACGCCATTGGCGTAATAAAAAAATGGTCGGCCATTGGCTTTATCACGGTTGTAATGAATTTTTGGTGTTTTATAAAAACCAGTAGAAGATAAAGAAACACGATTCATATAAGCCAATTGAATCAACTCAGCAAACGCTATTACTTTTTCTTCGCCAATATGCACTTGATTGTCTAAGAAGATCACTTCCTCTTGTTTTACAGAGAAATGCTCACTTGCAAAGTCTACTAATCTTGCTCGAATCGTTTTTGCAGCATTTTGTGCCGCTTTACCATTTAAGTCTGTACCTGATGATGCCGCAGTAGGTGAAGTATTTGGCACTTTATCTGTACGAGTTGCAGTACATACAATATTGTCTATATCTACTTGAAATTCTTGTGCTACAACTTGCGCAACCTTAGTATTTAGACCTTGTCCCATTTCAGTACCGCCGTGGTTAAGCTGAATTGAGCCATCGGTATAAAGATGAATCAGGGCACCAGCCTGGTTTAAATGTTGCACTGTAAATGAGATGCCAAATTTAACCGGCGTGAGAGAGATGCCCTTCTTCAAGAACGGGTTTTCTTTATTAAACTGCGTTATTTCTGCACGACGTTTTTGATACTCACAATCAGCCTCAAGCTTATCAATCATCATAGGTAAAATGTTGTGTTCTACCGTTTGACCATAATGAGTCACATTTCTATCTGTTTGACCATATAGGTTTAATTTACGAACTTCTAACGGGTCTTTAGCTACCTTACGTGCAATATCATCCATTACACCTTCAATGGAGATCATGCCTTGTGGGCCACCAAACCCACGATAAGCAGTATGTGAAACCGTATTTGTTTTACAACGATTACCTACAACATGGGCATGCTCTAAAAAGTATGCGTTATCGCTATGAAACATAGCACGATCTACAATCGCATCTGATAAATCAGGTGAATAACCACAGTTACCATTAATATTAAATTCAATGCCTTTGATTAAACCTTCACTATCAAAGCCTGTACGATAATCATTTTCAAATGGATGACGCTTACCTGTTAAAGTCATATCATCAACACGATTTAAGCGTAATTTAACGCATCGACCTGTTTTATTAGCTAGCAATGCAGCAATACATGCCCAAGGTGCGGCTTGCGTTTCTTTGCCACCAAAACCACCGCCCATACGGCGCATATCAACAACCACTTTATTGAATGGAATATCTAATACTTCTGCTACTAAAATTTGTACTTCTGAAGGATGCTGGCTAGAAGTGTAAATGATCATGCCGCCATCTTCTGTCGGCTCTGCGCTTGAGATCTGACCTTCTAAATAAAAGTGTTCTTGACCACCAATTTTTAGCTCGCCTTCTAACACATGATCACTACTATCAATAGCAGTTGGCGCATCGCCACGGCTTTGTATATGTGTTGGACGAACAAAATTCTTTTTAGCGAGTGCATCTTTTACAGATAACACAGGTTCTAACTCGTCATATTCTACAACAGCGAGTTTTGCTGCTTTTACAGCGGCTTCATGGCTTGTTGCTGCAACTGCAAACAAGGCTTGCCCCATAAACTCTACTTTATCTAAAACAAGTACCGGATCACCTTTAAATACAGGGCCTATATCTAAATGCCCTGGCACATCGCCAGCCACTAAAACATCTACAACACCAGGCGCGGCTTTAACTTTGCTTAAATCGATTGATTTAACGATTCCGTGTGCAATTGTTGTTTGACCAATAGCAGCATATAAATGGTTTGCCATTACTGGGCGGTCATCTATATATAAAGCTTTACCACTGACATGTTTTTCAGCGCTTTCATGTTTCCTAGAAACACCTACTTTACCTGCAACTTTACTAGATTCTTTACTTGGTAAATCGATTAACTTACGCATGATATAAAACTCCAGTATTAGTGTTAGGTTGTGTCATTTCGATAAAGGCTTTTTGTAATAAGTTTTGTGCTACTTGCATTCGATATTGCGCTGATGCGCGTACATCATTCATAGGTGTAAAATCAGTTGCTAAAACAGCCATTGCGGTTTCAATTGTGTTTTGTGTCCAAGGTTGACCATTAAGCGCTTTTTCACAGTTAGCTGCGCGTTTAGGAATACCAGCCATACCACCAAATGCAATTCGTGCACTTTTGATCACATCACCGTCGATTTCTAAGTTAAATGCAGCCAATACAGCTGAAATATCATCATCAAAACGTTTTGATATTTTATAAACTTTAAGGTGTGTATTTTCTTTTGCTTTAGGAATAATGATACTTTGAATAAATTCGCTTTTTTGCTGTAATGTTACTTTATAATCAACAAAATAATCTTCAATTGGGATAATGCGATTATCATCACCTTTGCGTAAATTAATTTGTGCATCTAATGCGATTAATACTGGCGGCGTATCACCAATTGGCGAAGCATTACCTACATTGCCGCCTAATGTACCTTGGTTTCGTATTTGCAATGAACCGATACGTTCAATCATCTCACCAAACTCATGATATTCAGTGGCAAGGCTAGATGTAAATTCGGTATAAGGTAGTGCAGCACCAACAGCAAACTCTGAATCATTTTGCTCAAACGTTTGTAGCTCAGGTACGTTGCCAACATAAATGATAGTACCTAAGCTCTTCATCATTTGTGTGATTTCAAGTACGATATCTGTGCCACCAGCAACAATGCGTGCATCTGGGTGAGCTAGCATTAACTCACTTAATTCTTTTAATGTTGTTGGACTAAAAGCCACCTGATCGCCATATGATAATTGCTGCATAGTATCTTTTTGGATCATAGCTAGTGTTTCAATTGTTTGGCCTTTATTGCGGTCAAACTGATCAGGTCCGTGATTATTAGCCGCTTTAGCGGCATCAATAATTGCGCGATAGCCAGTACAGCGACATAAGTTACCAGCCAGTGCTTCTAATGTTTGTTCTTTTTCTGGCTCTGGAAAATTTTTATGTAGAGCAAATAAAGACATAATAAAACCTGGTGTACAAAATCCACATTGTGAACCATGAAAATCAACCATGGCTTTTTGTACTGGGTGCAAGGTATCGCCATCTTGTAAATCTTCAGCTGTGATCAACTGCTTACCATGCAGGCTAGGTAATAAGCTAATACATGCATTTAAACTTTTATAACGTAAGTTTCCACCAGCATATTCGGCAACAACAACAGTACATGCACCACAATCTCCTGAAGCACAACCTTCTTTCGTGCCATTTTTACCGGCATTGTTTCTTAGATATTGAAGAATACTGGTATTTGGATTTACATCACTTAAGGTCGTTAAACGATCGTTAAGTAAAAATTGAATTTGATTATCTGCCATAAAATATTGCCTACCCTGCTAGCTTTTTATTTCTTTGTTATTTCCAGCAACAAAAATTAATACGTTTGTTACGATAAACCTGACACAAATGTCAACTTCTGTAAAATATAAGTTAATGGGCGACACGAGTCAAGCGTGAAAATTGAGAAACAATTAATTATTCTTTAAGAATAGACTTTAAAAGTTAACAAAATATTAATGAAACTAAGGAGTTTTAAGAGTTTATTGGGTGGCAATTACAGAGACTGAATAATTGAATAAATGTGAGTTAAAAGATTAAATATGTAAAATGAATAAGGATAAGTCAGGGTTTAGCTAATTACTTATACCTATATAATTATCTAAACCAGTCATTATCGATTGCTTGTATCGGAAATCTCATCATCTGAGAACCTGTTTGCAGTGCCGGACTAAGACCTTAAAAACAGATCTCCGATAAAACACTCAACAGATGAAGCCCGGGAGTCTAAACCTTGGATGAAGAATAAGCACCATAATAAAATTATAGTGCTTAATTTAGAAAAGTTATTTTGCAGTAATGCGTTTAATATCGACTTGAGGAGATTCGTAACCTGTAAATAATAGCCAGTTATTCTCTGGTACATAAGTCATGCCACGTGTACGACTAAAACTTCTTTCAGGGACGCGGATAATATCTTTATGCACTTGCGTCTCAAAATTATAAAAGCTCAAACGGTAGTCATTTCCTTTAACATTAAAATAATAAATACCTTTATCAGTATATTGCCACCCCGTACTACTTGGAAGTTTAATATCTGCGAGTAATTTTCGCTCTTGAGTTGGTGCTATTAATGGCAATCGCCATAACCCTTTACCACGACCTTTACTATAGATAAGGTCACCAGCAGAGGTTTCAACGCCATAATTACCACCATTTTGTGTTAACTGCTTAACTTGCTCACCATTAACAGAGACTTGATGTAAATTTGTATTATCTGATACATAAATTGTTTGGTTGTCTCCAGACCAGCTGGGTTTATTGTGAAAAACTAACCCTGTATCTAATCGTTTTAGGTTTTGAGTTTGTACATTAATAACATATAACTCATTGCTATCAACAGTATTCACTATAAAGGCAATATGTTTACCATCGTGTGACCAAACAGGATTTTTAATGGTTTGCTTTAACTGCGTAAGCTTCTGTTTTTTTATGCCATCAAGACCACTTATCCAAAGTTCATCAAACCCCGACTCATTTGAGATCATAGCTAATTGTTTTGATGCGATAGAATAATTAGGATATCTAAAATTAAATTCCGACTGTAATAATGGGAATGGAGACGAGGCAACTTGTGCATCTAACTCTACATGCATAATAGAAGTATCTATTTGCCAGTTATGATAATAAATTGTATTTTCATCAGAGTAGTGTGGAAAGCTCACGCCAGAAATTGGCAGCTTAACAAACTCAGCACTTTCTACATCCATTTCAAAACCATATCGTTTACCGTGCTCTATAGCTGCAAAGATCAGTTTATTTTCTGAAGGGTGCCAATCTAAGCCTCTAATATCAAGATAACCAGAAGTTAAACGCCTTTCTATCCCTGAGCTTATTTCATGAATAAAAATATCTTCATGACCTGATTCTGTATTTCTTGAAATAACCAAATACTTTTGATCTGGACTAAACGCAATTGATTCATCTGTATAATCGCAATTTTGTAAACAAGTTAATCGCTTAGCTGGTATTTCTGAGTTTAGTTTTTTTAGATATATGGCTTTTTTAGCATTTTTATCACTAATACCCGCATACGCTAATAATAAACCATCGTTTGAAATCGCGACCGAGCTACTTCTATTTGATTCACACTTCCCTAAAAGTTCGACCATAGAGGTTTGCAGATCTTTTTTAACTATTTGACAGCCTTCTTGACTGCTTCTGCGATAATAATAAAGCGCACTACCATCAGGCGCCCAAACCGTTCGTCCTTCCCTGAATTTGGAATGTGTTAAGTTTCTTGCAGCTAAATCAGGTTGCGATAAATCTTTTAAATATAAATCAATATTACGATTCATTTGACGCCACGAAAAAGCTAAATAGCGTCCATCAGGGGATACTGATGGGTATAACTCACGACCTGGGTATTGCGTAACTAAGGCTGGTTTTGAAAACTGTGTTTTTTGAGTTTGATCTGGCCAAGATATAAAACCAATAAATATTAAAGCAAATAAAGCTAAAGCATATAAAGACCAAGTACGTGACCAAGTAATATTAAATGACTTATTTAGTTCTTGATTTGATTTTATATACTCAGGTTCAATTAATAATTTGTAACCTGTTTTACGAATTGTTTCGATAAACTCAATATTAGCATCAAAGCTTTTTAAGCTTTTTCTTAAATGCCAAATTGCATTTGTTAATGCTTTTTCCCCAACATAAAAATTACCATCCCAAATTTCTTCAATGATCTGTTCACGTGTAACTAAATTAGGATATTGCTGTGCTAAAAAAGCCAATACTTCAATAAACTTAGGCTGTAAAGTCAGTTTAGTATCACCATTAGAAATAATATTTTCTGGTGGCTGAACTTTACACTGATTAAGTTTAAAGGACGTATTTAGGTTCATTAAGTATCAAAACTATTTATAAATATTTTGTGTCATAGCATACCTAAAACAGCATGAAAAAGGCAAAGAATTTACGATAAATAGCAACAATACCGATAAATGTAGCAACTATAAAGATTTTTGTAACTTACTGTTTTAATTTGTGAAGATTAGAATAGATATTAAATAGATGTATAAAAGGTTAATAATAGAGAGCCTTAATATTGAGCTAATGTAAAAACTACTTTAAAAAACAAATAAGCCAATAGGCTTAGCTTCATAAAAAACTTTTACACTGATTGAAGCAGGAGTTCAGATAAGAGCGCGTTTTTATTTGAACTACCACACATAAAATAATAAGTAGCATATAAGCAATATAGTTCAGGGGAACTCATATGAAAAAATCATTTAATCGCGGTGCCATAGCAACAGCTATTGCCTTTGCAATTTCAGGTCAAGCTTTCGCAGCTGACGCTGATAATATAGAAAGAAAACAAGCACAATCTTCAATCAGCAATCAAAAAGCACAAGAAAGTAAAGTTGAAAAAATTGTTGTTACGGGTTCACGTTTACGCCGTGATAGTTTTAGTGTTGCGACACCACTTGCAACTATGGATAACGAAGCAATTGAAGATACAGGCCTGGGTTCTTTAGCAGAAATATTAATAGATGAATTACCACAAATAGCTGAAAGCAGTAGTAATAGTAATTCACAATCAAATATCACAGCGACAGGTCTCTCAACTATCAATTTACGTGATTTAGGCTCAAGTCGCACATTAACACTAATTGATGGTCGTCGTGTTGTTTCTAATAGCCATGGCAGTAACTCAGTGAGTCTATCTACTATTCCTTCAGGTATGGTAAAAAAAGTTGAAGTAATTACAGGTGGTGCTTCTGCCGCTTATGGTTCTGATGCGATTGCTGGTGTTGTGAATATCATCACACAACAAGACAAAGAAGGCTTTTCATTTAAAGCCAGAGGTGGTGAAAGCGCAGAAGGCGGAGCTAAAGAGTTTACTGTAGATATGAATTACGGAACTGAGTTTGCTGACGGCCGTGGTTATGTTTATGTCAGCTCTACTTATGATAAACAGTACGGTTTAACATTTAAAGATCGTAAACGTGCGCAGCAACAAGAATCTCATGCTTATGATAATGAAAGAATGTGTAATGCAATGCTTACCGAAGATCAGCCAAAAGATGGCGAATGTATGCGAGACATTACACAGGCTGATTGGCGCAGTCTCAATGATGCGATACCAGGTGGTGTTTTTCATGAAGGTTCAGGTAGTGTAGGTGGATTTTGGTATGATGGACAAACATTACGTGATGATTGGGTAGAAGAGAAACACGGTATCGATCGTGACCAATATGTAATGTTAAAGGTTCCTGATGAAGGTCTAAATACAGCTATAAAATTTGATTATGAACTGACTGATGACATTACATTTTATGCTCAAATTCAACATAGTTTAAATAAGTCATTCAACAATAAAGCCCCAGAAAGCGAAGATGAAAGCGATAAAGTAATCACATACGATGCTGCATCAGGTGAATTTGGTGAAGTGGTTGTTGGTAGAATTTCTCGTGATAATCCTTATGTTCCTGCTGAAATAGCTGAAGCAGGAGGCAGTACAATTAAGTGGGATCGTGAGTTTACAGAAGTAGGTCAAATTTATACTGATAATACACGTACTACAATTCGTAGCTGGGCAGGTTTAAAAGGCACAGTGTTTGATGGCGATTGGGATTGGGATGTATCTGTTGGTTATGGTCGATTTACTCAAGAACAGATCCGTGGTAATGAAATTAATACTATTAATGCAGGTTTCGCTTTAGATGCTGAATATGCTGAAGATGGCATGACTATTCAGTGTGCTGATGCTGATGCTAGAGCGAATGGCTGTTTACCAATGAATATATTTGGTGAAGGATCAATAACTCCTGAAGTTGCTGACTATATCCGTGCTAATCCAACTATAGATTCAACGGTAGAACAAGCAACATTAACTGGCTATATGGCTGGTGACTTATTTGAAATGCCAGCAGGTGCTGTTGCATCCGCTTTTGGTTTTGAATATAGAAAAGATTCACAAAATATTGAAACTGGTGGTGGCGCGACTGAAGGCGGAGTTTCATTTAACTATGTTCCTGAATACTCAGGTGAAGTAACTGTAGCAGAAATATTTGGTGAGGCTGCATTCCCATTATTAAAAGATATTGTTGGCGCTAAAAGCTTAACAGCTGAAGTATCAATACGACTTGCAGACTATAGCTGGGCCAATACAGGTTTAATGCAAAGTTATAAAACGGGTTTAGTTTGGGAAGTAGTTGATGGTTACGCACTTCGTGCTAACTGGGCAAGAGCGCAACGTGCACCATCTATAGATGACTTAATATCACCACCTGCTGGTGATTATGATTCATTAACCGATATCTGTTATGGCACAACAGCAACGTCTACTGATGCAGGTCATAATAACTGTCGAAAAGAGCCAACTATTGCCGCAGCTATTGCAGAGGATGGTGAGTTTGATGAGAGCGACAATAACTACTCACCAAGTGTTGGTAATGAAGATTTAGTTGAAGAAACAGCTGATACATTTACTTTTGGTATTACATTAGCACCATCATTTGTAGATGGTTTACGTATCGCAGTTGATTATTATGATATCGCAATTGAAGATGCGTTATCTAGCTATTCAAATCAAGATATTATGCGCTATTGTTATGACTCTTCATTAGAATGGGAGCAAAAAGGCGGCAGTAATTCATTTTGTAATGACCTAAAACGTGATGAAACAGGTGCTTTAATAGAGGTAATACAACGAAATTATAACGTTGACGAAATTAGCACAAGTGGTTTCGATATCGCACTAGAGTATGTGCATGATTTTAATGAATA
Organism: Pseudoalteromonas sp. '520P1 No. 423'; assembly: GCF_001269985.1. Taxonomy (NCBI): domain Bacteria; kingdom Pseudomonadati; phylum Pseudomonadota; class Gammaproteobacteria; order Alteromonadales; family Pseudoalteromonadaceae; genus Pseudoalteromonas; species Pseudoalteromonas sp. '520P1 No. 423'. The sequence goes on from NZ_BBZB01000001.1 coordinate 3,823,200, forward strand.
TGGTCGTATTAAACTAAAAACTGACTGGACTAAAGTGTTAGATTGGACTAAAACAGTACAATCTCCGGATGGACCTGAAACAACTAACTATGAAGGTCTTTACAATACAGGCGTTTACGATCTACAAGGTTCAGCTTCTTTAACTTGGTATCAAGATGATTGGCGCGTTCGCTGGAGTACAAAATACAAAGGCCCTATTAGAGTGAGCCAAACCGATCATGACTCTTGGGTTGAAGACATGGCTACAAATGATGAAAACTGTGCTAGCGGAAGTGAAAACTGTATCGCAAACCCTGAAGCATTAGCGTTTAATGAACTCGGTTCATACATTAAACATAATATCTCAGTTTCATATTCTATGGATTTAGATAATGATGGTGGTCTTCGTTTATCAGGCGGCATCAACAACGTTTTTGATAATCAAGGTGACTATAGCCCAGGTGGAAAAGGTCATTATTACAGTGGTTACGGCAGCAGCGTTGGTCGCTTTGCTTATATCAGTGCGGAAGTTAAGTTTTAATATTTTATAAATATGACATAACTCCCAGGTTTATTCATTACCCTTCAAAGCCAGCTTAATCGCTGGCTTTTTTTATCTCTAACTCTTGCTCTTATTTATCTATCTCTCCCTATCCGTTATAATCTCACTATTAAATTCTCCTTTGTGAACACCTTTAATGAAATTTCCTTGTCGTTTAGATAAATTTATTAGCCACTTGGCTGAAACTCCTAGAACAAAAGCCAAAGCAGCGATCAAAAGGAAATTTGTTACCGTTAATGATGAAGTGATCCGCAGCTTTGATTATCAAGTTAAACCTGAAGATGTTGTTATGTTTAAAGGAGAAAAACTTGTAGATTTAGGCAAACGCTATTACATGTTAAATAAGCCTGAAGATTATGTATGTGCCAATAGCGATGAAATGCATGCAACTGTATTTGAGCTATTAAATGAGCCTAAGCTGAGTGAGTTGCATATAGCTGGCAGATTAGATATTGATACAACTGGTTTAGTGCTAATCACCAATGATGGTGATTGGTCACATCGTGCAACGTCACCTAGGCATCAAAAATTCAAAACTTATTTAGTTGAAACTGAAACCGAAATTACCGACCAAGAAATCGCACAACTTAAAGAAGGTGTGATGTTGCACGGAGAAAAAGCGCCTACTCTGCCTGCTAAGGTTGAGAAAATAGCTGGTTTTAGCTTAAAACTATCAATTCAAGAAGGTAAATACCATCAAGTAAAAAGAATGCTTGCAGCTGTAGGTAACAGTGTTGCTGCGTTACATAGAGAACAAGTTTCAGAGATAAGTCTAGATGAAGACTTAGCACCTGGCGATTACCGTGTGTTAACGCAAGATGAAATAAACTGCATTTAGCCCTCATTTCAAAGTATCCATAAATTAAACATTAATAAAAATCATGAAGTTCATGATTTTTATTAATCAAACCCTCTAGCACTTAATTTTAAAAGCGCTATTATCATAAAGGAATAATAATAAACCAGAGGTAGTAACTATATGAGTTTACGTTCAAAAATCATTGCTTTTGTAGGGCTTTTATTTGTAGCGCTTATAAGTATTGCAGTGTTAGGTTTACAAGCTTTGCGCAGCGCCAGTGAAAGCGACAACATAGCACGTATAAATCAATTAATGAAAAGCACCACTAATATAGTTCAGCAATTTGAACAACTCTCCTCCTCAGGCCAACTAACAGAACAACAAGCAAAACAATACGCAAGCCAACTTTTAAGAGAAAATAAATACCATGATTCAGAATATGTTTATGTGGTAGATGACAAACTCAATTTTGTTGCTACACCCCATGATCCGCAATTACATGGTACGAGCTTTAATGATTTTAAAGATGCCAAAGGCGCAAGTATCGGGCAACTAGTAGAAAGGCTGGTAGGTAATAAGGTAAATCAAATCATAACTTATCATTGGGACTCTGAACGCGATGGTGAAATAGTAGACTTAACTTCGGTTGTGCAAAAAACAGCTGATTGGGGCTGGTATATTGGAACTGGCATTAGCTATAAAGAAGTTGATGATAGATATTGGTCAAATGCAAAGTGGCTGTTAAGTTTATCAATATTAATTGCCACAGCACTCGCATTTGCTCTGGGTCATTTTGGTTTAAAATTAAATAGCGCGTTAGGAGCTGAAATCAATCAGGTACTAAAAATCGTACGTAAAGTATCTAAAGGTAATTTACAGCAAACCCGTACTTTCGAAAACGCAAAAAATGACAGCGTTGTCGGTGCAATAACCTATATGCAGTCAGGTTTAAAAGATGTGGTTCAAGGTATTAAAAATGTTTCTGATACTTTAAAAGATCAAACCTTAGATTCTGAAAAACGCTCAGTTGAACTAGATCACCTTACTGAAGCATTAAATAATGAGACACAAATGGTGGCATCAGCTATTACCGAGTTAACAGCCTCTGCTGAAGCTGTATCTAGCCATGCAGAACAAACAGCTGCATCCGTCAAAGCAGCAGAAGTACAAGGTCAAAATGCACATATGCTAACTGAAGAGGCTTCCAAAACGATAAACTTATTAGAAACTCAAATTGAAAGTGCAGGATCTAATATTCAAATACTAGATGATGAAGTTAATAACATTGCAAATGTTTTAACTGTCATTCAAGGCATTGCAGAGCAAACAAACTTACTGGCACTCAACGCAGCAATTGAAGCAGCTAGAGCCGGAGATCAAGGTCGAGGTTTTGCTGTTGTTGCAGATGAAGTAAGACAGTTAGCACAAAGAACACAAAGCAGTACCGAAGAAATTCATACTATGATTTCTCGCTTACAGGGTGCGACCAAAGATGCTAAATCATCTGTATCACAAAGTATTTCAACCAGTGAAGAAACCGTTGAAAAATCTCAAAAGGTATCACAAGAACTGCAAAAAATTGCAGACTCATTATCTGAAATATCTCAAATGAGTCATCAAATATCTATTGCAGCAAAAGAGCAACTAGAAGCAGGTGAAGATACAGCTAAGCGTATTGTGAATATATCTGATACTGCTAGCAACACCTCAGAAGTATCAAATCAAGCACATTCATCGAGCGATGAAATCAAGTTATTAACAACAAGCTTAGAGAAGGAAGTGGCTAAATTCGAGCTTTAAAAAAGCTCACTCGAACGAATACAGCAGTTCTAAAGCAATAGATTGCTCTAGGACTGCTGTATTTAGTTTTAGAACAGTTTCAAAATGTGTTATTACAGTTCGTATTTAGGTTTTATTTTAACTAAATCAAATTGTAATAACGAAGGGATAATCTTTTGTAAGCGAGTTTCAGTTTCATCTAGTTTTTGCAAACAACTACAATATTCATCAGCTTTTGCCTCTAATACCATAGCTTTTTTCTGTAAAGATTTATCAATTTCTGTTGCTATGATATCCATTCGAGTGCCCATGTCTGTAATTCGCTCTTCTAAATTGCCCTCATCAGACTCAAAAGCATCACCTAAAGCAACTAATATCGCACCTAAAGAACCATGAACTGCAGCATGAATTTTTTCACTAATTTCATTTTTAAAAAAGTCATCTAAACGAGATAAAGATTGTGGTGCAATATAGAAAAAATCATCACCCCTTTTAAACTTACTCATTAAGGTTTTTTCAACATACTCTAATTGATTTTTTAATACTTGGGGCTCTTTATCTGAAAAACCTTTGACCACTTGCTCTATAGCCGTTAAACCTAAGTTAACGCCATCTGTTGCTAAATTCACTAACTCAGGTACCGTATTACGTAACCCTCGTTCAAATTCATTTAATACTAAAGTTTCATCTTCACTTAACTCAATCAATAAGCCTTTAATAAAAATTTGAGTATCCTGCTGATTTTCACCTAGGTTTATTTGCACTCGTGTTTGTGTTTTATCAACAATTCGAATCACATTTTCAGTAATAATAAGGCCATGTTCTAATTCAACATTGCACTCTTCGTCAGCAACGACGCTAAAGCTTAAGAAATAGAAGCCAAATAAAACTAAAAATAAGCCAATGCGTAACTTGTTAAACATTATTTTGCTCATAAAATACCAGTGGACGTACTTTAACAAAAAAAGCCCGGGATACCCAATGACTCGATAAATAAGTTGAGTTATTTTGCGTAGCGAACTAATCGCACGTAGATATCAGCATTTTTACTTTTAAGATTATTTTTACCACTGTAAAAAGCATAAGCCCACGCATGATCACCCACATCAATACTTGTAGTATTAGTCCAATAGTTTTCAGCTGGCGTATTAGGAAATAACACACTATTTACGGCTGGATTAACACATTGCCTTTCAACCATACCTGCTAGCTGTTTAAAGTCAGGTACATGCCAATCACTAAAATCGGCAAACTGAGTTGATTGCGCAGTTTGCAAAGCTTGCTTCCAAGTCATTTGTTTAGCATCATTATCACAACTTGCTGTTTCACTGTTATATGTCTGCCCTAAACTACATCGCATCCACATCAATCCAGTTAAACTATCTTCTACAGTACCATTCTCATTTTGCACAAAACGATCTGTTGGTGTGGTTGCTGTTAAATCATAGCAAGTCTGCGCTAATGTATATTGGCTAAATAACAGCGCTAACATTGAATAGAGTTTTATTTGAGTATTCTTCATCGTATTTTCCAATTTTTTATCATGTCACACGGTGACTTTTAATAAAGCGGCTTTATAGCTTTATTATGGTGTTCTAACCAAACGTAAATAACCCGTATTTGATTTTGGATAGGCTATGTCATTACCTGTTTGCATATCTAAAATCCATGCAAAACTTAAGCTTTGACCATCAGCGCTGGTTTCTACCGTCCAATAACGTATATGGTCAAGTGCAGATTGCTCCGGAATATTTGGAAATATCTCTGTATTAAGTAAATGCGTTTGGCCTTGTTGGCTTAAATCCATTAAACCCATTAACTCATTGTAAGTGGGTACGCGCCAATTATTACCACCGCAATAGTTAGTTGCGTTTACTTCACTGACATAAGTATCTAAGCCACAATCAATATCACTTGGGCATGAAGAGTTGGCAGCACCTTTAGTACCTTCAACACCACCATTACCCTCACCTGAATATGACCAGGTATAATGATTTTGACCTTCACGTAATTGGGTATTAGGTATAGTGCCTGTATTTTGTTGTTTAACTTCCCAAATAAGTCCTGTGATATTATCTCTCACACATGAAAAATCTGTCGCGTCATCAGGTAACTCATCTGCAAATTCATCAAGTTTAGTAAAATCGAAGCCTGAACTACCTATGCCTATTTTATCTAAATGCTGTGCCACCGAATCTCGGCCTAAATCAGCATCTTGCCCAGGAAAATCAGTGTTATTACAGGCTATTTCTTGAAGCTCATCAAAACATTTAGTCATGCCGGAGTCATTACCGATACCTAAAGCGAATGTTTTGATATTTACCCTAGCATTACCTACTTGGCTTCTATTTTTATCATCCGTGACAGTCACTGCAAATAATAGCTGTTCTGCGTCATCTACATCAGGCACTAAAAAATGACTGATACATTGATTAGCTTGAATTAAATTAACCGTTGTTCCTGATACTTGAGACCATAAGCAGCTAAAGTTAGGCGTTAAAGCCTTTGTATTACTGGCATCTAAAGAGACAGTTTCAAATTCATTGGCTGATTGTGTTATGCCTGTATCTACATCGATTACTTGATCTGTTTTATGAAGTAATATGTCAAAATAGTTTGTTTGACTACCGTTTTCATCATCTGTAATCGTCAAACTAAACTGCGTTGTATTGTCAGATTCCAATAAAGGATGAGAGAAAGTTAAATTCGCTTGATTAAGTGCTGCCACCGCAACAGCATCACCTTTAGTTTGCTGCCACTGATAAGTCATTAAAGACCCGTTTGAATCTGGATCAAACGATGCCTCGCTACTTAAAGTAACCGTATCAGCATACTTTGATGGTAATTGTGTTGGTGCTGTTTGTGCAATTGACACAATAGGTAGTTGATTTACTGAGCTGACAATAACAACAACTTCATCACTGGCTGTTGAATTATCAGGTGCGGTGTATTTAACTTGAAAAGTAAGGTGTGAGTTTTGTTTAACCTCAGGTGCTTCAATGCTTTGCTCTGCGCCTTCAGCCGGAAAACCAGCAATAATAGGACCGCTTGTTTGTGACCAAGAAAAAGCCCCTTCAGTAGGAGCTGCAATAGCTGATAGCGTTATTGTTGTTTTTTCATCTACAACTTGATCTGAGCCTGCATTAACACTTACAGGTACATCTTTTTTTGTTTCTGAATCTGAACTTCCACCACCACAGGCGGCAATATTTACAGCCAGTAAAGCTATTAAAGCTTTTTTATTCATGGCAAACCCTAATTTGTCATTATTCCTAACACTCAATATGCAAGATATCCGCCAGAAAATTTTGACGCTATAAAATAGGATTTACATATAGCTTTCTTGATGGATCCTAACAAATAATTTAGTGCCTATTTTACTGTAATCGACTTTATACTCTCTACCATCAAGAGACTGAATAAAAATCAATTGCTTAACTTCACTAAAAACATCTTGAGTTGGTACATAAACCATTTCTAAATACCGCTCTTTTGCTTCTCTTCTATTTTTAGGCAGCTTTTCTTTAAATGGTTCTAAACCATTTTGAGTCACTTTAATTTTTGGATGATTTTCGCCATTTACAACTACCAAATCTAGCTTTTTTTCTTTATGAATAATAGTATTACGTCCGCTTGTAATAAAGGCTCTTTCACTTTCACTCATTATATTCATTCCTACGGTATAAATTTTATCTTATTACTTTTACTACCCTTGTATTTATTATAGCAATACAAGGCTGTATTGATTAGCTCTTAATAGATCATTTTAATTAAATGCAAAAAAGTTATCACTCTTTATTGAAAATGACCAAAATATAATGCGGCCATTAAACATGCCCAAATTAACATATAGCGTATTCTTTTACAGTACATACAATTTGATTTTTTAACCATTATTTCCACATTCAAAAATAAAAATTTAAATTTAAATTAACTTTTCGTTTAAACAACAAAATAATAAGATGCGTAACAGACGCATTAATGTCAATTTTTCATACAATATCGTTAATATTATTTTATTAATGAATCATCAATATGTTGCGAGCACAATCAGGTAAAGCTCTATTTCCATTTATTATAGCTATTTTAATCGCTTTATGTATTTATCTTTACCTAGAGAAATCAGAAAATAACCATAAAAATCAAACAAAACAAGCAACATTAGTAAAAGTTGTTACGGTTTTAAATAAAACTCAAAGTATTGATATTGAGTCTTTAGGTACCAGTCGCGCTAATCAGGCTATATTTATTAATAGCGCTCAAGATGATTATATTAAGTCTGTTCATTTTAAAGATGGTGATATTGTGAAAGCTGGGCAGTTATTAGTACAACTGAATAACGCACAAGAAAAGGCCCAAGTATTAGAGTTAACAGTTAACTTAAAAGAAGATAAACGTCAATTAAACCGATTAACTAAATTAGCTAAAACGCAATCAACTGCAAAGTCTTTATTAGATGAACAACAAGCAAAATACGAATCATCTTTAGCGCAACTAGAAGCCGCTAAAGTAAAGTTATCTGAAATGTCTATCAAGGCGCCGTTTGATGGTATGTTAGGTCAACGTTTAGTGTCGCAAGGTGCTTATATTACCAGTAGCAGTGAAATTACCACTTTAGATGATATTAGTATTATTAAAGTAGACTTTAACATTCCTGAAAAATATTTATCGCATTTACATACAGGCTTGAATGTAAAAGCAAAAAGCCCAGCATATCACGGTAAGCTTTTTAATGGTGAAGTGACGCATATTGGCTCTCGTGTAAACCCAACAACACGCAGCGTATTAATTACAGCGCGTTTTACTAATCAAAACCACCAGCTAAGAGCAGGTATGTTATTGCATACTTACTTACAACTATCAGAATTAACAGCATTGCAAGTACCTGAAAAATCGATCGTTCCAATTCAAGAGAATCACTTTGTTTATATTGTTGAAGACAATATTGCAGTAAAAAAGCAAGTTAAAATTGGCGTTCGTCATAGTGGATTAGTAGAAATAAAGTCAGGGCTTAAAGAAGGTGATGTGATTATTACTGAAGGCATTATAAAAATAAAACCGGGTTCTACAGTACGCACCGAAGGAGAAGCTAAGTGAAGATAACCGACCTTAGCGTTAAACGCCCTGTTTTTGCCATTGTAATTAATGTATTACTTTTCACTTTTGGCATTGTGGCATTTTCCATGTTGCCTTTAAGAGAATTTCCAGATATTGATACGCCGGTTGTTTCTGTCAGTACTGAATATATGGGTGCCTCAGCAGAAATCATAGAAACAAAAATAACCCAAGTACTCGAAAATCGTATTTCAGGTATTGAAGGTATAAAAAGCATTAACTCATCAAGCAGAAATGGTCGCTCAAATATCACCATTGAATTTGATATTAACCGTAATATTGATGCCGCAGCCAACGATGTACGAGAACGCGTTTCCCGCGCAGCAGATAATTTACCAGATCAAGTTCGTGCGCCAGAAGTATCAAAGTCGGATACCGACGGCAGTCCAATTGCTTGGTTTTTATTAAACAGCACCACAATGAATTCACTGCAATTATCTGATTACGCACAAAGATATATTGTAGATAGAATTTCAGTTGTAGATGGTGTTTCTAATGTGATTATTGGCGGTGAACGCCAATACGCCATGAAAATTTGGCTTAACCGTAGCGCGATGGCAGCCCGAGGTATTACCAGCTCAGATATAGAAAAAGTATTAAATAATGAAAACGTAGAATTACCAGCCGGTAAAATTGAATCTATTGATAGAGATTTCACAGTAAGAACTGCCCGCAGTTACCGCAGCCCTGAAGATTTTGAACGCCTTGTAATTAAACGTGGTGATGACGGTTATTTAGTACGCCTAAATGAAGTTGCCGATATAAAATTAGAAGCTGAAAATGAAGAAAGCATGTTCAGAGGCAATAAAAAAGACATGATCGGTTTAGGCATAGTTAAACAAACTAAAGCCAATACTTTGACTGTAGTAGAAAATGCCAAAGCTGAATTTGAAAAAATTAAAATGACCTTACCGGAAGGTACAACACTTCATAATTCATATGATTCATCTGTATTTATCAAAGAGTCAATTAAAGAGGTATATCTCACTTTAGCGATTGCAATGGCTTTGGTTGTACTGGTGATATATTTATTTTTAGGAAATATCAGAGCCACTTTAATACCTGCAATTACAGTACCCGTTGCACTCGTTGGCACTTTCATATTCTTATTTTCTATGGGTTACTCAATTAACCTATTGACCTTATTAGCTTTAGTACTCGCTATCGGTTTAGTGGTAGATGATGCCATAGTAATGCTTGAGAATATTCATAGAAGAATAGAACTAGAAGAACCACCGTTATTAGCGGCTTACAGAGGCGCACGTGAAGTGGGTTTTGCCATCATAGCAACCACACTAGTATTAATTGCTGTTTTCATTCCTTTAGTATTTATGGATGGCAGAATCGGTAGTTTATTTACTGAATTTGCCATTGCAGTTAGCGCTGCAGTGATGTTTTCTAGCATTACAGCTTTAACACTCTCGCCTGCTTTATGTTCTAAGTTATTAAAAAATTCTGAACGCCAGTCAAAGTTTAGTCATGGTGTAGATGTATTATTTTCAAATATTGAAACTAAATACAAAAACATATTAATGGGCAATATGCACAGAACCGGCAGTGTGGCTTTAGTTTTAGTATTTTCTGGTATCGCCAGCTTTTTGATGTTTGATAAATTACCATCAGAACTTACACCAAAAGAAGACCGTGGAACCGCCTTTATTTTAATGAATGGCCCTCAAGGCGCTAGTTATGAAAATAATGCACAAAATATGTTTAAAATTGAGAAAAAGCTAGAGCCATTTGTTGAATCTGGCGATATCAACCGTTTATTAGTGCGCGTTCCTGGTTGGGGCGGCAGTGGCGGTGTTGCCATTGTAGGCATGGATGACTGGGAAAACAAAAAACGTACTAGCTGGGAGATTATGGGCGATATCAGTGCTGAACTTCGCACTATTACCGATGTACGTGCTTTTGCCATTATGCGTTCAGGCATTGGCGGTCGCGGCATGAGCCGCCCTATTGAGTTTGTTTTGCAAGGTAATGATTATCAAGAGCTTGCTGTATGGCGTGATCGCATATTGAAACGCGCAGAAGAAAATCCAGGCTTAGTTCGATTAGATCATGACTTTAAAGAAACTTACCCGCAATTTTTAATCAGTATCGATAAAGACAAAGCTGCTGATTTAGGTGTAACTGTATCAGAAATAGGCAATACGTTAGAATCAATGTTAGGTCAGCGCCGTGTTACAACCTTTATAGATAGAGGTGAAGAATACGATGTTATTATCAAAGGCACTAAAAAAGATTTTGTTGAGCCTAAAAATATTTCTGATATTTATTTAAAGTCTACATCCGGTGATTTAGTACCTTTAGATAGTGTGATCACCTTATCTGAGAAGGCCACAGCTGCCCGTTTAAATCGCTATAACAGAATGCGCGCGATTACTTTAACTGCAAACTTAGCACCAGGTTACGCATTAGAGTCTGCTTTAGATTTTTTAAATACAGTGGCAATGGAAGAAAATACGTTAGATGGTGCTATTGACTATAAAGGCGAATCTCAAATGTTTTATGAAGGTGCATCTGCAATGACCTATGTATTCATTTTAGCTTTAGCTGTTACCTTTTTAGTATTAGCGGCACAATTTGAGAGCTTTGTTCATCCGTTAATTATTATGCTTACCGTACCACTAGGTTTAATTGGTGCTTTAGCGGGTTTATATTTCAGTGCGTCTAGCTTAAATATATACAGCCAAATCGGTATCATTATGCTGATAGGTTTAAGTGCTAAAAATGGTATCTTAATTGTAGAGTTTGCTAATCAATTAAGAGATAAAGGCATTGAATTTAAAGAAGCACTTATTCAAGCTGCGACTCAAAGATTACGCCCTATTATTATGACATCACTTACTACCGTAATGAGCTCTGTACCGCTTGTAATGGCTTCAGGCCCTGGTTTTGAAAGCCGCATGGTAATTGGAACAGTGATCTTTTATGGTGTGATTGTAGCAACGCTATTAACTTTATTTGTTGTGCCAAGTGCTTATTATGCGCTTGCGCGTAAGACTCAATCACCAGAGTTTTTACAAAATAAGTTAGAGCAACAAAAAGAGAAATTTCCACAAAAAGATTAAACTCTAAATCAGTCTAGGTTCTAGGTATTTATCTAGCACCTAGATCCTTGGCTATTTTTAGTTATACTGTTGTTACATATATCAAATTCGAACTTATATTTATGGATAATAATCTGCAAACAGCCACTTTTGGCGCTGGCTGTTTTTGGTGCATTGATGCTGCTTTTAGAAATGTCGCTGGCGTAGCGTCAGTTCGCTCAGGTTATGCTGGCGGCACCATTGATAATCCAACCTATCAGCAAATTTGTACTGGCTTAACGGGTCACGCAGAAGTAATTGAGATTAAGTTTGATGAAAACAAAGTATCCTTTGATACCTTATTAGATATGTTATTTACTTTACACGATCCTACCCAATTAAATCGCCAAGGTAACGATACCGGCACACAATACCGCAGTGTGGTGTTTTATCATCATATGGAGCAAAAGTACTTAACCGAGCAAGCTATCATTAAACATCAAGAAAGTCATAATGATGAAATCGTCACAGAATTAAGCCCAGCCCCAATTTTTTATTCAGCAGAAACTTATCACCAAGATTATTATGCTGCAAATCAACAACAACCTTACTGCAGTATGTTAATTGGACCAAAAATAGCTAAGTTTAAAAGTGTGTTTGCGGAGTATTTGAAGTAAGGTTTTGATGACCCTTCATATGTCATCTTTGAAGTGTTTTATCGAGTTTTTAGTTAAACTGTTTTAACTACAAATTAACTCGTCATCTTCGAAGTGTTTTATCGAGTTTTTAGTTAAACTATTTTAACTACAAATTAACTCGTCATCTTCGAAGTGTTTTATCGAGTTTGTAGTTAAACTGTTTTAACTACAAATTAACTCGTCATCTTCGAAGTGTTTTATCGAAGATCTTTTCCACAACATTCCAGTTTATAGATTCCCGATAAAACACCTCGGGAATGACGAAGGTTTAGTTTTGAATTTGAAGTAAGGTTTTGATGACCCTTCAGATGTCATCTTTGAAGTGTTTTATCGAGTTTTTAGTTAAACTGTTTTAACTACAAATTAACTCGTCATCTTCGAAGTGTTTTATCGAGTTTGTAGTTAAACTGTTTTAACTACAAATTAACTCGTCATCTTCGAAGTGTTTTATCGAAGATCTTTTCCACAACATTCCAGTTTATAGATTCCCGATAAAACACCTCGGGAATGACGAAGGTTTAGTTTCGAATTTGAAGTAAGGTTTTGATGACCCTTCAGATGTCACCTTCGAAGTGTTTTATCGAGTTTGTAGTTAAACTATTTTAACTACAAATTAACTCGTCATCTTCGAAGTGTTTTATCGAAGATCTTTTCCACAACATTCCAGTTTATAGATTCCCGATAAAACACCTCGGGAATGACGAAGGTTTAGTTTCGAATTTGAAGTAAGGTTTTGATGACCCTTCAGATGTCACCTTCGAAGTGTTTTATCGAGTTTGTAGTTAAACTATTTTAACTACAAATTAACTCGTCATCTTCGAAGTGTTTTATCGAAGATCTTTTCCACAACATTCCAGTTTATAGATTCCCGATAAAACACCTCGGGAATGACGAAGGTTTAGTTTCGAATTTGAAGTAAGGTTTTGATGACCCTTCAGATGTCATCTTTGAAGTGTTTTATCGAGTTTTTAGTTAAACTGTTTTAACTACAAATTAACTCGTCATCTTCGAAGTGTTTTATCGAGTTTGTAGTTAAACTGTTTTAACTACAAATTAACTCGTCATCTTCGAAGTGTTTTATCGAAGATCTTTTCCACAACATTCCAGTTTATAGATTCCCGATAAAACACCTCGGGAATGACGAAGGTTTAGTTTCGAATTTGAAGTAAGGTTTTGATGACCCTTCAGATGTCATCTTTGAAGTGTTTTATCGAGTTTTTAGTTAAACTGTTTTAACTACAAATTAACTCGTCATCTTCGAAGTGTTTTATCGAGTTTTTAGTTAAACTATTTTAACTACAAATTAACTCGTCATCTTCGAAGTGTTTTATCGAAGATCTTTTCCACAACATTCCAGTTTATAGATTCCCGATAAAACACCTCGGGAATGACGAAGGTTTAGTTTTGAATTTGAAGTTTGAAATAAGCGTGCAAGCTAAGTAAAAAAGACTTATATTCAGGTAAAAAAAGCGCTAGTTAAGCGCTTTTTTTCGAATTGGTGAAGTGATGAATTTGGAAAATCGAATCAGTCCTAAATAATCTCTATTTAAAATTAAAGCAAATATCATCATAAAGTCTACTAAATTAACTCCTGTTGAATATAGACCCCAAAGCCACCAATATGTTTTATTTTGATAAATATGAATATCCATATACATAGATAAAAATAGTATAGAATTAATTATTAATCCAAAACAGACATATTTCACACCTGTTTGAAATTTATCTTTAATAAATCTAATACAAATTAAAACAATTAATAGTGTAACAACATCATATAAAAACCAAATAAAGTAAATTTTACTAGTCGCTGTAAACGTATTGAAGTGATCGCTTATAAAATAAGATAAAAACATCACTAATGAAGTGGCAAGAAGTAAATGATCTTGCTTTTTTGCTAATACCTTCATTAATACATTGTAGAACAAAGCCATTAAAAACCCCCAAACTACGAAGGCTCCTAATGATTCCGCTAACATTTTAGTTAAATACATTTGAGGTCTCTATTTTTAAATAATTACACTATTTTGTAATAATTACTCCACCTTGACGATATGGTTCTACTGTTTCAAGCCCTTTATCTTGTGAAGTGATAATTACACCGCCCTGCCTATTCGGCTCAGCACCACCTAAATCTTTAGCGGCTTGCGAAAGCATTACTGTATCATTTTGTAGAGTATTAGTGCTAGTCGTTTGCGGTGGGGTTGTTGTCTTAGCTGGTTGATTTTGTTCATAAGCTAATACTGAGATAGCTGAATTATTTGAAACTTGCATATTATTTACCCTTATTTGCTATTTAAAAAAAGATGTAACTTGAATATTAATTACCTCAATTGTTGAAATATTAATCTCAAGTATGACTTCAATGTTTTCTGACTAAACAGTTTCCCTATATTTAGTAGACTAATAGCAAATTACGAACCAACTTTAACAAAATAACCATTAATTACAGTGGATTACATTAAATTACGAATAAGGAATTATTTTCATTTACCTAGTGCCATACTTTTTATTTAATCCTTTAGAATGGCATGCTTAATTTAGCAACAAAAAAGCCTATCGATATTTATAATCGATAGGCTTTTTTGCGTTAATGAACTAGTCCTCATTCTCAACTAAAAGTGTTAAAACCCTTAATTAAAACCCAGTTAATAAACTATGCGGCAATCTAATGCCTCGGCATACTTTCCTCTACAAGCTGAGGTTAAGCAACGTTTTTGCATGGGATCTGGTTTACCATATCGATTTTTTCATTTAACAAATAATCCATAGCAACTTCATCACAATTGTCTTTACGTAAACATAATTCACAGTCTTTCATTACTTTTTCAGGTAATTCAGACTTATGACTATCAGCAAAGCCAAGTTTAGCAAAGAACCCTGGTACACGTGTTAATACAATCACACGCTTAAGTGCTAACTTTTTAGCTTTAGCTAACAGGTGCTCTACTAATGCACGCCCTTGACCTTTAACTTCTGCTTTTTCACTAATACCTAAAGAACGAATTTCAGCAAGACCTGTATCGTAGATATATAAAGACGCACAGCCCGTTACTTTACCGTTAACTTCAGTAACAGCAAATTCATTTATTGAGTGCACCATATCGCTTTTAGCACGTGGTAAGTTTTCACCCACTTTTGCCCAATACTGAATTAAGTCATTAATAGATTCAACATCACTTAATCTGGCATCACGAACAATTACTTTTTGCGAAGTGCGCGCATTTTTAATTGCGAATTTCACTTGTGTTTCAGATGTACCACCAAGTGCTTTGCGGGCATCTAAACAGGCTTGAAGCTCAAGTACTGGATAAACATCGTCATCAATTGTTTCACATACAGCTTTAAATTGTGCAATGGATAAGTCTTCTAGATTTTTACCTTCTCCAATCGCAACTTGTACCAGCTCACCTACGATATGATGGCCTTCTCTAAATGGAATACCCTTAGCAACTAAGTAATCAGCGAGCTCTGTTGCATTAGCGTGTCCGCCTTGTGCAGCGGCTTTGGTTGCCTTTGAATTAACTTTAACACCTTTAATACAGGCTTCAGCCATATGAATGCTAGCAAGCCAAGTTGGCATCGCATCAAATAAACCTTCTTTGTCTTCTTGCATATCTTTGTTATATGCAAGTGGTAAGGCTTTTAAAGTCATCATCATGGCTGAAAACGCACCAAATACACGGCCTGTCTTGCCACGAATAAGCTCAAGTGCATCAGGATTTTTCTTTTGCGGCATTAAAGAAGAGCCTGAAGTAACGCTGTCTGCTAACTCTAAAAATCCAGCTTCTCCCGTATTATAAAAGATCATATCTTCTGCCATACGAGATAGATGCATCATAGATATTGAAGCACAGCTTAATAACTCGACCACAAAATCACGATCAGATACGCCATCTAAACTATTTTTTGTAGCAGAGGCAAACCCTAATGATTCGGCAAGTTTTTGCCGGTCTATGGCATAAGCTGTCCCCGCAAGTGCACCGGACCCTAGAGGACATACATTAAGTCTGTCTAAAGCATTTTTTAAGCGGCTTTCATCACGTTCTAGCATTTCATAATAAGCCATGCACCAGTGACTAAATAATACAGGCTGTGCACGTTGTAAATGCGTATAGCCTGGCAATACCGTTCCAAACTCTTTTTCGGCTAAAGTCACAATTGCATTTTTAAGCGATGCGATTGCCTTTAAAAGTTGCTCTGCTGTATCACGACTCCATAGTCTAAAGTCAGTTGCTACTTGGTCGTTTCTACTTCGACCTGTATGTAACTTTTTACCTAAGTCGCCTACTTTTTCAATCAATGCAGTTTCAACGTAAGAGTGAATATCTTCAGCACCCGATGCCACAATTGCTTGTGTATTAACAGCTACTTCGTCTAATAACTCACTTAATGCTGATTGAATTTGTTGGAATTCGTCTTGGGTTAATACATTTACTTGCGTTAATGCATTTGCCCAAGCTATTGAACCTACAATATCTTGTTCTGCTAATTGATAATCAAAAGGCAAAGAGTCGTTAAACTGCTTAAATGCCTGATCTGGTCCTGATGAAAATCTGCCGCCCCACAATGCCATTTTGTTCTCCCGGGCGAATAAATTCGCCCTTGTTATTACTTGCTACTTACTTTTTATTACTAAAAACTATTTTGTATTTTCTTTGCTTAGTGCTGTGATTCTGCTTGAAAGTGAGAATAAACGAATAAACCCTTCAGCATGAGACTGGTTATAAACATCATCGGCACCAAAAGTTGCAAAATCTTCACTGTATAAGCTGTTAGGTGATTTCTTTTGAACTGCAGTTACGTTGCCTTTGTAAAGCTTAACTACGATTTCACCTGTAAATACTTCTGCTAGCGCTTCTGCACTTGCTAAAATTGAATCTTTAAGTGGTGTAAACCAACGACCATCATAAACAAGGTGAGCAAACTCATTAGCAAATGTGTTTTTCCACTTACGACACTCTTTATCTAATACAAGCTCTTCAAGTGCACGTAAAGCAGTAACCATAACTGTACCGCCTGGTGTTTCATAACAACCACGAGACTTCATGCCTACTAAACGATTTTCTACGATATCAATACGACCAACACCATGTACTGCAGCAGGTTTATTGAGCGCTTCTAAACATTGGTATGGAGATAGTTTTTCACCATCAATTGTTGTGATTTCACCTTTTTCGATACCAATATGAATATACAGCGCTTCATTTGGTGCTTCTTCTGGAGAATTTGTTAAAGGCCAAATTTCAGCTGACGGCTCACACCACGGATCTTCAAGCTCACCACCTTCAGTAGATAAATGCCACGCATTACCGTCACGGCTATAGATTTTTTTAGCTGACGCAGCACATGGAATATCACGCTCTGCTAAGTAATCAAGTAGTGATTCACGGCTGTCTAAGTCCCACTCCCTCCAAGGTGCAATTACTTTAAGGTTTGGTGCCAATGCAGCAAAACACGATTCAAAACGTACTTGGTCATTACCTTTACCAGTACAACCATGAGCGACCGCATCTGCGCCTACTTTAAGTGCCACTTCAACTTGTGCTTTAGCAATGATAGGACGTGCCATTGAAGTACCTAATAAGTATGTGCCTTCGTATACCGCACCGGTTTTAAGCGTAGGGTAAATATAATCTGCAACCATTTCTTCTTTAAGATCTACTACATAACACTCAGATGCACCTGATGCGATAGCTTTTTCTTCAATGCCTGCGAGCTCTTCATCGCCTTGACCAACATCAGCAACAAACGCCACCACTTCACAATCATAGTTTTCTTTTAACCAAGGCATGATCACTGATGTATCTAAACCGCCTGAATATGCTAATACTACTTTTTTAATTGAGCTCATAACTTTACCTTTGAATAATTCTTTATTTAACGTGTTGGGCTAAAGCCCAATCTACAAAACATATAATTTAGTCATCTCCGAAGTCTTTTATCGGAGATCTTTTTCAATCTTAGATTCCCGATAAACACATCTCGGGAATTTCTGTTCCTTTACTTAACAAAATTCGGATTTAATAGCGTTATCAATAACGCATTTTGTGCATGCATACGATTTTCAGCTTGCTGAATAATTTTTGCAGCAGGGCCATCCATTAGCTCAGAGGTGATCTCAAACTCTCTATGTGCTGGTTGGCAATGCAATACAGTACTTGCGCCAGTTTTTTCTAATAAAGCTTGATTTAACTGGTAAGACATATACTTTTGTTTTACTTGTTGAAGTGGAGTTGTATCCCCCATAGAAACCCAAGTATCTGCATACAATACATCTGCACCGGCTGCTGCTTCAACACGATCACTTACTTGTACATGTGCAGCGTTAATTGCTGCGATTTGCTCAGCTTGCTTTACAATTTGCGCATCTGGTGAAGCGCCTTTAGGGCAAACTGCAACAAAGTCAGTGCCTAAAGTTGCAGCTAATAGCATAAGTGAATGCGTTACATTATTGCCTTCACCTAAATAAGCGACTTTTAGCTCACTTACATCACCATGCACTTCTTGTAATGTTAAGAAATCAGCCAATGCCTGACATGGATGATATAAATCACATAAGCTATTTACGACTGGTACACTTGCATGTTCTGCTAAAGTCGTTAAAGTACTGTGCTGATTAACACGCGCTACAATGCCATCAGCCCAAGTTGAGATATTTAAAGCAAAATCTTTTACCGATTCACGAGAACCCATAGCGCCATTTTGCTGATCTAAATAAACTGCGTGACCACCTAATTTATTAATGCCAATATCAAATGAAAGACGTGTTCTTAAACTCGGCTTTTCGAATAAAGTAACAATAGATAACCCAGCTAATGCTTGATTGAAGTCCTGTGGGTTACCTTTTAATGCTTTTGCTAAATCTAGCAATTTTAAAATTGCTGTTTTATTTAACTCTAATCCATGTAAAAAATGTTGTGCCATGATGTATTCATCCTAAATAATTTATAAAGTGACTTTTGTGCCGACATGTTGACCTTGAAGTAAACCAGCTAAATTTTCTGGTTTTTGCCAACTAGAGATATAAACACCTCGTCGTAAATGTTCGGCAGCACGTAAACTGGTCTCAACCTTGACCTGCATACCACCTAATATCACTCCATCATTAACTAATTCTTTTATTTCATTTGTATTAAGCTGATGTAAAGGTTTTTTGTCAGCATCAAGTACAGCCTCTACATCTGTCATAAATATTAATTCTGCATCTAAGTTAGCTGCTATTGCTGCTGCCGCCTCATCCGCATTTACGTTGTACCAGTTACCTTCTAAATCAAAACCAATTGAACTTACAATCGGCAATCTGTTTGCACAAAGCATTGCCTGGATTACGCTATCTTGTGTTGCTTCACAGGTACCAACTTGGCCTAACGCTTTGAGCTTTTTAGTACTTTCAATTCCTGCTTCATACAAACTTAAACCTACTGGTTTTAAGCTTGCTGATAATGCTAGTCCCATAAGTTGCTTATTGGCACAACCTGCTAATGCTCCAACTATGTAAGGCATTTGCTCTTTAGGGCTAATTCTTAAACCTAAGTGTTTTGCCGTTGCAAAGCCGGCATCTTTAAGCCAACTATCAACTAAGGCACCGCCACCATGAACAAATACAAATTTAGCATCGGTTTGCTGAGCAATTACTTCGAATAATGCTTTTGCCGCGTTTTGACTATTTAAAACGGCACCGCCGAGCTTAATTACCCAAGTTTTCATGATTTAGCTCCTTCAGGTAACGTTTGTGACTGCCCTTTTGACAGTAAACCTAACTCGCCAGATAATCCCATGCTGATATTCATACACTGCAATGCCTGACCTGATGCACCTTTTAATAAGTTATCAATCGCTGACATCACAATGAGTTGTGACCCTTTTTGTTGCCACGCAATATCAACAAATGGCTTATTTGCCACACCATTAATTGATGGAATCGTATTACCTAATAAACGAATTAATGGTTTATCTGCTAAACACTGATATGCAGCTTCAACTTGCTCTTGCGTGACACCGTCTTTTAATTGCACATAGATAGTTTCAAGAATACCTCTAGGGAAATTTCCTAAGTGCGGCGTAAATAACACATCATGGTTTAAATACTTTTCTATTTCAGGTGTATGTCTATGATTAAATAACCCATAAGCACCTATACTTACCTCACAAAAATGCGTGCCTATGTTGGCTTTACGTCCTGCGCCTGTCACACCTGACACTGCATTTATGATAATAGGTTGCTCTGTGACTAAATCGCCATCAACCAAAGGCTTTAATGCGTTTAATGCGGCTGTTGGGTAACACCCTGGCACAGCAATCAATTTTGCATTTTTTATATCGTCCTGATTTTGCCATTCAGCTAAACCATAAACGGCTTGATTTAATAAAGTAGTATTGCCATGACTGAAACCATAATATTCTTGATAATCTTCATCTGAACTCAAACGAAAGCCACCAGAAAGGTCAAAAACTTTTTTACCCATTTCAATAAAAATCGGCGCAAGTTCTACACTTACTTTATGATCTGTACATAAACACACATAATCAGCATTATTTTGTATATCGGTAAATGCTTCTGAAGTGAGAGGTGCTAAAGGTAAATCTAATAAACCTAAGTGTTGTGGATATAAACGACTTAATGGCTTACCTTTATCTAAGCTATTTTCAGATACATAAATACCTGCAAGTGTTAATTTTTCATGTGATGCTACAAGAGATGCTAATTCTGCACCGCTGTAACCACTTGCTCCGATAATTACTACTTTCATCTTAACCTCTAAAAATTTCCCTCCAATTGGAAGGAATAAAAATCAGCTTACGCTGGGGAGATATTTATGCTAAATATGTGTATATGTATGCAGAATAAGTTAAACTGGATTTATATTCAAGTTTTATGAATAATTATTTTAGGTTTTATTATGTCTATACCCAATTTTATGCAAATGTACCAAACGCTGATATCTCTACCTTCGATCAGCGCAATTGATGAGAAGCTAAATTTAAGCAATAAAGATGTGATTAATAACTTAGCTAATTGGTGTCAAAGTTTGGGATTTAAATGTGAAATTTCAGAGCTTGAAAGTGCACCTGGAAAATATAATTTATTGGCTAGGTTAAATCCTAGCGACAGTGAAAATGGAAAAAAGAATTTCATGGTGGTTTAATGTTAGCAGGTCATACCGATACTGTACCTTTTGATGATAACCAATGGAGCATGGATCCCTTTACGTTAACGGAAACTGACAATAAATTATTTGGTTTAGGTTCGATTGATATGAAAGGTTTTTTTGCATTCATTTTGCATGCTTTACAAGAGTTCGATTTATCGAATTTAAAACAGCCTTTGATCATATTAGCCACTGCTGATGAAGAAACAACCATGGCGGGTGCGCAGCAAATTTGCCAACATAAAAACTTAAAACCTGCTCGCTGTATTGTAGGTGAACCTACGGATATGGTGCCGGTATTTACCCATAAAGGGCATATGTCGAGTGCAATTAGAATTGTTGGTAAATCAGGTCATAGTTCAGATCCTGAAGCCGGTTTAAATGCAATTGAAATTATGCATTTGGTGATAGGAAAACTCCTTATTTTAAAGCAAGAGCTAAAGAATAAGTATTCAGTTGAACACTTCGTAATTCCTTACCCCACTTTGAATTTAGGCCATATTCATGGTGGCGATAACGCAAATCGTATTTGTGGTTGTTGTGAATTACATATCGATATGCGACCTTTGCCGGGCATTAGTGTTATACCAATTGTACTAATTAACTTCCCATTCAGCGGGAGTTAAAAGCGCTTTAGACAAGGTAAATTATTGAAGTCATAGTTATTCTCGGCAATAGCTCCTGCATTGCTCTACCTTCTGAATCCATTCAGTCGTATTTCAAAATTATTTAACGCAGTATAAATCGCTTATAAACCCGCCTTACAGGAGCCTATGGGGATTTACACTTCGTTGTTATATTATCTTTTAAGGGAATGACCATTACTGCGATAACATGCCTAGAATTGAAAACCCCCAAAGGCTCTGAGTGGGAACTTACTTAATACAATTGGTATTATAGCGCTACAAGCAATGCTGTTAGGTGCGGTTAACGAAATAAATAAACAATACCCCAATGCTGTTGAAGTAATAGATTTACACGCACCTATTCCTGCGTTTAAAAGCACAACCGATTCTGCGCTTGTTAAATTAGCAGAAAAAATATCAGGGGAAAAAGCAATTGCAGTGAATTACTGTACAGAAGCACCATTTATTCAGCAGCTTGGATGTGAAACGATTATTATGGGCCCAGGATCGATCAACCCCATCAACCCCATCAACCCCATCAACCAGATGAATATTTAGCAATTGAAAAGATAAAACCAACACAATCAATGATAAAGAAATTAATTGTAGAAAGCTGCTTTTAAAATAAAACGCGGCTGAAGCCCCGTCTACAAAATCTAAATCTATTTTCGTGAAGATAAAGCGACTAAGGTGCCTTCAATAGAACGGACATAAGCTAATGTTTGTCCGTTCGACTTATCTGCGGGAGGACAAAAAGGTTCAGCCCCTGCTGCAACGGCTTTATCATATGATTCAATAACATTGTCACAATAAAAGCGTATTTCAAAACCCAGTGCTGGTTGTTTTGGCTGAGTGCGAATATAGCTTTGTTTAAAGTTTGATTGCGCACAAGGGTGTGCAGAAAAAGCCAATTTTACGTGCCCTGTATCTAGCTCAGCATACTGACCCGACCCATCATCTTTAATCGTGCTTAAACCAAAAGCTTGATAATAAAAATCTAACGTTTCTTCAACATCATCAACATAGATAATTGTTTTCGCAAATTCCATCACAACACCCTTATATTTTGAACATGATCATTAATTTATTCTTATGTGATCATTAGCTTAAAATATGCCCTAAAATTGATAATAAAACAAGCAAGTTTCAGTCCTAAGCATAAAAAGTTGATTGAGTTCAAACTATTACATTTATTTTGACTTTAAGAGCAACTTCCTATCTCCCATAAACAAAAAAAAGCGCCATCGGCGCTTTTTTTATTTTAAAAACAAACTCTAACCTTTGTTTTTATGTAACTTAGCAATTTGTCTGCGTTTACGTTTTTGAGACAAAGTCACTTTAGTCGTACGACCAGCGTAAGGGTTATCACCTTCACGGAATTCAATCTTAATTGGCGTACCCATTACATTTAATGCTTTACGGTAGTAATTCATTAAGTAACGTTTGTATGACGTAGGCAGTTTATGTACCTGATTACCGTGAATAACGATAATTGGTGGATTGTAACCACCTGCGTGAGCTGTGATTTAAGAGTAACTTAACATGACGACTATTTCTCTATTAATAAAAAAAGCGCCATTGGCGCTTTTCTTCTACTTTAAAAACAAACTCTAGCTTTTGTTTTTATGTAACTTAGCAATTTGTCTGCGTTTACGTTTTTGCGACAAAGTAACTTTAGTTGTACGACCAGCGTAAGGGTTATCACCTTCACGGAATTCAATCTTAATTGGCGTACCCATCACATTTAATGCTTTACGATAGTAATTCATTAAGTAACGTTTGTATGACGTAGGCAGTTTATGTACCTGATTACCGTGAATAACGATAATTGGTGGGTTGTAGCCGCCTGCGTGAGCGTATTTAAACTTAACACGACGACCACTCACCATAGGTGGTTGGTGATCAGACTGTGCCATATCCATAATACGACGTAGCATAGACGTACTGACACGTTTAGTTGCAGATTGATATGCTTCGTCTACTGATTCAAATAAGTGACCAACACCTGTACCGTGAAGTGCAGAGATAAAGTGAATGCGTGCAAAATCAATAAAGCCTAAACGTCTATCTAGCTCTGTTTTGATACGATCTTTAACATAATCATCTAAGCCATCCCACTTATTTACAGCGATAACTAATGAGCGACCTGCATTAAGTGTAAAACCTAATAGACTTAAATCTTGGTCACTAATACCTTCTCTGGCATCAACAACAATTAAAACAACATTTGCATCTTCAATCGCTTTTAATGTTTTAATTACCGAGAATTTTTCAACAACGTCATTAACTTTTTTACGTTTACGTACACCGGCAGTGTCGATTAATACATATTCTCTATCATTACGCGTCATAGGAATATATACAGAGTCACGTGTTGTGCCTGGCGCATCATAAACGATTACACGTTCTTCGCCTAAAATACGGTTTGTTAATGTTGATTTACCAACATTAGGACGCCCAATGATAGCTAATTTAATTGGCTTATCTTCAGGATTGTAGTCTTCTAAGTCTTCATCATTTTCATAAATCTCAGAAAACTCATCCTCTTCTTCTACAGCATTAGCTTCAATGCCGTGAAGCTTATTGTACTCATCAATAATAGGCTGTAATGCAATTTCAATTAGAGAAGTTACGCCACGACCGTGTGATGCCGCAATATGATAAACTTCACCTAATGATAACTGATAAAACTCAGCACAGTTTGAATCTGCATCAATGCCATCAGTTTTATTAGCAACAACTAAAATTGGCTTATCTTTTTTACGTAAATGATTAGCAATTGCTTGATCAGCTACAGTCATGCCAGCACGCGCATCAACTAAAAATAAAACAACATCCGCTTCTTCAATTGCCAATAAAGATTGCTCAGCCATTTCCACTTCGATGCCCGTTTCCGAACCATCAATTCCGCCAGTATCCACAACGATAAACTCATAGTCATCACTACGCGCCTGACCATATTTACGATCACGAGTTAAACCTGGAAAGTCAGCAACTAACGCATCACGAGTACGAGTTAAACGATTAAATAATGTGGATTTACCAACATTAGGTCGCCCAACTAGAGCGATCACAGGAAGCATAAACAACCCCTTAAAATTATACTAAATATAAATAAAACCGACTTTTCAGTGGTTTAGCTGTAAATTTAGTATGAAAACTAAAAACAACAAAAGGCTTCGCTATGCGAAGCCCTTTAAAATTATCTTATTCAATCACAGGTTAAACTGTGATTAACTAAAACGTTACATTATGGTGCTTCAATAACTGAAACTTCACCATCTCTTGTAGTAATAACAAGTTTATTACCAGCTGTAACTGCTTCTACATAAAAGCCTGAACTATCAAACTCTTCACGAGAAACTAAGTCACCACTGGTTTTATCTAACCAATGTAGATTACCTTCGTTATCGCCTAGTACTAAATTATTTCCAATAACTGTAGGCCCAGTTAAGTGCCAACCAACTAAAGCCGGCTGACTCCAACGCTCGATGCCTGAGTTTTTATCTAAGGCAAAAATACCGCCAGAGCTATCTACTAAAAAGATATTTTGACCATCAGTTGCAATTTCTCTGTAGCCACTGTATTCACGTTTAAATACAACGTTACCAGAGCGGATATCTACAGCTGCTAAATTACCATTATAGGCTAAAGTATAAACCATTGAGCCTGAAACAATAGGTTGCACATCAACATCTACTAAACGTTCAAATTCTGAAGAACCTTTTGGCACAGCAATATCTGCCTTCCAAGCTGAAAAACCACTTTCAGAAATAAGCACAGTTAGCTTACCGGTTTCCTCACCAACTAAAACACCACCATTTGCAACAACTGGTGCGCTCATGCCGCGTAATGTTAATGCAGGTACTTCTTGCTCGTATTTCCAGCGCTGCTCACCTGTATCAGGATGCAAGGCAACAAGTTGTCCGGAACCTAAGTTAGCAAAAATTAAACCGTCACCTGCTGCTGGGCTTGATAACGCTTCACCAGGCACATTTTTACGCCAAACGATTTCACCAGTTTCTCTATCAAGCGCGATAATTTCGCCATGTTCAGAGCCAACGTAAATTTTACCAAATGCTTGTAACAAACCGCCAGAAAGTTTTGCATTATCGCTATCTTCCCAAGGCCAAAATGCAACGTTTTCACGCACATCTTTTTGCCATATTACATCGCCAGTCTCTAAAGAAAGCGCTTTTACTTTGCCGTTTCTATCTGCAACGTAAACAGTCTCTTTATAAACAGTAGGAGAAAGCTTTGAGTAGTAATGGCCGACACCATCACCTACAGACTCTTGCCATAAAACTTTAGTTTCAAACTGATTTACAATAACAGGTAAAACTAGCTCTTCAGGCTCTTCATCATCACTTGATGAACAACCCATTAATGAGGCCATGCATAAGGCCAATGTTGCCATGGTAATTTTTTTCATGACTTTAACCTTATTTTTCAGATACTGGTACGTTCAACGCAGCAACGGCTAAGTTATCAAGTTTAATTTGTAATAATGAGTTATTTTCTAAGCCACCAGCATCTACAGCTGCCTGATAAGCACTACGCGCCTGTTCGCTTTCATTTTTAGCAACGTATACATCGCCTTTGAGTTCAGCAACTGTTGCTTTAAAACTTTCTGGTAAAGTATTACCCAAGGTAGCTAAAGCGGCATCATATTGCTTTTGTTCTAACTGAATACGCGCTAAACGTGTAAAAGCAAGTGCTTTAAATTCAGTATTTTTTGAGTTTACTGAAATCCAAGTTAATTTTTCTGCAGCTTTATCTAAATCATCTTTTTCTACTGCTTCTTTAGCAGTTACAAAAGCAGCTAAAACAGAGTAGCTAGAACTACCATTTGTTTTAATAAATTCATCTGCATCAGTTAATAATGTTGAGCCTTCTTGCCCTGCATTTTCAACTAACTGCGTGTAAGAATCTGATAATGATTCAGTTGTTTCAATTGTGTGCTGGTTATATGCTTTCCAGCCGTATAAACCACCTAGACCTAATACTACGCCTACAGCAAGTGCTACGCCATTATCACGAAAAAAACCTTTAATCGCTTCTGCTTGTTGTTCTTCTGTTGAATAAACTTCCATACTACCCTACCAAATCTGTTAAAAGAGTTCTGACTTCATCAATATTTAATGTTATTTGATCTTTCTTTTCTCTTAGATATTTAATCGTCAAAATGCCTTGTTCTAGCTCATCATCACCTATGATTAAGGCGATTTGTGCGCCACTTTTATCTGCGCGTTTTAATTGCTTTTTAAAGTTACCACCACCAGCATGTACCATAATACGCACGCCAGGTACTTGATCTCTAAACTGCTGTGCTATTACTTGTGCTTGAATACTGGCTTTATCACCCATAGCTGCAAAATAGACATCTACATTGCTACGAAGCTCACCAACACACTCTAACTCTTGTAATAGTAAAATTAAGCGTTCCATACCCATTGCAAAACCAACAGCGGGTGTTGCTTTACCGCCTAACTGCTCAACTAATCCATCGTAACGACCACCAGCACATATAGTGCCTTGTGCGCCAAGATTTTTAGTTACCCATTCAAATACAGTACGATTATAATAATCTAAACCACGCACTAATTTTTCGTTAACTTGGTATTCGATACCTGCAGCATCTAATCGTTCACATAAATTTGCAAAATGTTCAGCTGATTCTTCATCTAAGTTTTCTGACAGCTTAGGTGCATTTACTAATAATGCTTGAACGTCAGGGTTTTTGCTATCTAAAACACGTAATGGATTAGTATGCATACGACGTAAAGAATCTTCATCTAATTGCGATTTATTTTCTTCTAAGAAGGCAATTAAGATTTCACGGTACTTTACACGCGCTTCACTAGAACCCAATGAATTAAGCTCTAAAGCTACATTTTTATCTATGCCTAGTTTTTTCCAAAGGTGCGCAGTTAAAATAATGACTTCAGCATCCATTTCAGCTGTTGAAAAACCAAATGATTCTAAACCAAATTGGTAAAACTGGCGGTAACGACCTTTTTGCGGACGCTCATGTCTAAACATAGGTCCCATATACCAAAGTCTTTGCTCTTGGTTATACAGTAAGCCCGCTTGGTTAGCTGCGCGAACACACACCGCAGTGCCTTCAGGTCTTAAAGTTAAGCTATCGCCGTTTCTATCGTCAAAAGAGTACATTTCTTTTTCAACGATATCAGTTACTTCACCGATCGAGCGTTTAAATAAATCTGTTGATTCTACAATAGGGAAACGTATTTCTTGATAACCAAATGAAGCTACTGTTTCACGTAATGTTGCTTCTAGTTTCTGCCAAATTTGTGTATCGCCTGGCAGACAATCGTTCATACCACGTACTGCTTGGATTTGTTTAGCCACTGTCGGTCCTAATTCATTTGTTACTGATAAATAATAAAACGCTGAAAATAATAATACGCGTTAAAAACAAAAGAGCAGAATTATAAACCAAATTCGCCTCTTCTTCTAGCTAGTGATTGCATGCAAAAGTTATTACTCTACTATTTTCACGTCAATAAGCGCTTGCTCATCTTTTGCTTTTACAAAATCACGTATTTGCGCTTCTAATTGCTCAGCAATATTTGCATTATCAATGCGTGTTTTTTGACGTTCACCATTGATGTATAAGCCTGAACGCTTATTTGCACCAGCCAAACCTAAATCACTTACAAGTGCTTCACCAGGGCCATTTACAACACAGCCTATCACTGAAACGCTAATTGGTGTGATGATATCTTCTAAATTTTCTTCAAGTTGATTCATTGTTTTAACAACATCAAACTCTTGTCTTGAACAACTTGGGCAGGCAATAAAGTTAATTCCACGAGAGCGAATTCGTAGTGACTTTAAAATATCAAAACCCACTTTTATTTCTTGTACTGGATCAGCAGCAAGTGAAATACGTAACGTATCGCCGATTCCTTCAGATAATAACATGCCTAAACCAACAGCTGATTTCACAGCACCAGCTCTAAAACCTCCGGCTTCTGTTATACCTAAATGTAAAGGTTGGTCTATTTCTTTAGCAAGTAATCTATAAGCACCCACAGCTAAAAATACATCAGACGCTTTTACTGATATTTTAAATTTATCAAAGTTAAGGCGTTGTAATATTTCAACATGTCGCATTGCTGATTCTAACAATGCCTCTGGTGTGGGCTCTTTATATTTTTCTTGAATATCTTTTTCTAAAGAACCACCATTTACACCAATTCGAATTGGAATACCATGCGTTTGTGCGGCATCAACAACTGCGCGAATACGCTCTTCAGAACCGATGTTACCCGGATTAATACGTAAACAATCAACACCGTATTCAGCGACTTTTAATGCGATACGATAATCAAAATGAATATCGGCAACTAAAGGCACATCCACTTGTTGCTTGATGCTTTTAAAGGCTTCTGCTGCTGCCATAGTAGGCACTGATACACGTACAATATCTGCACCTGCATTTTGGATATCTTGGATTTGTTTTACAGTGGCATCAACATCCATGGTATCTGTATTTGTCATTGACTGCACAGCAATCGGTGCACCATCACCAATTGGCACATCGCCTACATAAATTCGGCTGGATTTTCTTCTTTTAATAGGTGTTTCAGAAAACATAATATACTCAGTCTATTTATAGCGATAAAGGAAGTTGGAATTTAGCTAAACGGTTAGTAGGAAAGCTAGAGGTATCTACAGTTTCACCATCTAATTCTATTTCTACTAATTGATGTTTTCCTAATACCACGGAAAAAGGTGCAACACCATTAACAGTCATAACATAACCTGATTTTTTAACGCCAAAAGCAACACGCTCACTTGTTGCATCAAAAATCTCAACCCAACTATCCCCAGAGAAGCGCATAATGATTTTACTTACGATAAGTTCATTTTTAACTTCTTCTTGTTTAGCTTGCTCTGTAGTAATAGCTGTTTCAGGTGCTATCTCTGAAATACTCTCATCTTTTTTTTCTTCTGAAATTGAATCTGTAGCAGGGGTACTTACTTTTGCAATCTTAAAATCCATTACAGGGTTATGTTCTTTTACTGCTGTGATCTCTTTTTTAGTCGCAATAACATTGCTTTGTTCAACTATTGAAGTTGATTTTGGCTCTATCGTAACTGAAGCCGCATCCGTTACTTCCTCTGTATTCAAATTCATATCCACGTCAGGAGAATTAATGACAGCTTCATCTTTAGAGTTTTGATTTTGCCACCATAAAATGCCTGAAGACCCAAGAACGATGCTTAAAACGATATAACTTACTATCATTAAGCGACTATCATGGGTTTCTTTTTCAAAGCGGTTAGAAAAGCTCTGCATTTCCTTTTCTTTTGAGTTATGTGTACTTGATTGATAACTCTGCATCACGTCATTTTCGTCTAGGTCTAAAAGTTTGCAGTAAGATTTAATATAACCTTTTACAAAAATTTCAGGCCCTAAGTTTTCATATTGATTATTTTCTAAATCAATTAATTGAGATTCATCTAAATTTAATTGGCTTGCCAAAGACGCTATAGAGATATTAGCCGCTTCACGGCCTTTTACTAATATATAGCCTAAATTTGGTTTGGCTTGCTCTTGATCCTGCTCTATTGTTTTATCTGTCATAATATGTAAGTTTTTGGATCCACTAATAAAATTTTATTGCTTGGTGCTAAATATACATTTTCTTCTAAAGCATTCCATTCTAGTAACTTCTTCATCAGAATATTGTATTTTACTGAAATGCTAAACAAAGTATCACCTTCAATCACTTGATGATATATGTTTGGATTGTTCAAATAGATTTTGGTTCCTTTATAAACCTGATCTGACTCTGATAATTTATTCCAATGTAATAAACTTTGTAATTTAACGTTATATTTCACTGAAATACTAAATAAGTTCTCACCACTTTTTACAATGTGAAACGGTATTTCAACTTCAGTGATACTGCGATTTTTAAAATCGACTTGCTGCTTTATTAATTTTGCTTTGTTTGTATTTTCTGCTTTAGTCGGCTCAACTGATGCTGTTGATCCATCAATTTTTAACTTTTCAGCTAATACTACAGCCTCAGGTTTAATATTCGAACGCTCTTTTTTTATTTCAGCAATTAAAGGCATCGATTTTTGAGTTGGTGCCTTATTTGTAAATTTAGTCTCTTGATTAGGCGTTTGTTTCACTTGTGTTGTATTAGGAGCTTTTTTCTTCTTAATAATCTTTATTTTTGGTTTATCTTTTCTAGATAAAATATCTTTTTGTAATTTTCTTAACTCACTTTTACGGTATTGCTCTTTTAATTGCTCAAATTCACTCGATGATGTTTTACGTTCACCTAAAATTCTAGCTTCTAATGAAGTTGTATAAGTTTGTTCAATTGTTTGCGATAAAGTACGCGCTTGCTCAATATGCCCCATACTCGACTCTATTAGATAAGATAATAATAAAGATCGAGATGATATGCGCCCTGCTGCACCATAACGTTTAAGCGTCATTTGTGCTTTATGTAAATCACTTTTAGCATAATAAAAAGCAGATAAGTTAATTAATGAAGAACCTCTCATAGGGCTATGTTTTACAGATGATTCTAAGTACTCTTCTACGTTATCAAAATCATCCGCCTTAATTGCACATAAAGCTAGGTTTTCATAACTTTCTGCCACTCTTAAGTAACTTGGGATTTCAATTGCACTTAAAAAATTGTCAACGGCATGGTCGTACTCACCTATATCACATAAAAAAACACCATAATTATTAAGTGTATTTGCATCATTGGGTGCTAAGCTGAGTGCTTTTTCATAAGAATCTTTGGCTTTTTCAGGCTCACCTACTGATTGATAAAAATAAGCGGTTGTGTAATGCACTTCTGGTAAATTTGGAGAAAATAGATTGGCTTTTTCTAAATTATATTTAGCTTGGGCACTGTCACCCATAGAAAGGTATTTTAAAGCTAAAGATATGCGTGTACGTGCTGCTTGCGTATTATCTACTTTTTTAGTGATAACAGGTTTTTTACTGCCATCATATGTGTTTTGAGTCACACACCCCGATAAACAAAATAAAATCACTGTATATAATGAAAATTGACGCATATAAACTTCCTTATTAATAAACAAGACGATCAAATCAATCTAAACTGACTAAGGTAAACGATTGACGTGGTCTCGTTTATCAAAAAACTCTTATAAGTAACCATTTCTTATAATGAAAGCATAGTTTACAGAAAAGTACCTTAACTGCATCACTTTTTGTCATTTAGTTAACGCTAAAGTGCGCTACTAAATGACTAAAAATAGTTTTCTTATATTATTTTGCTGGCATTACCTTAACTGCAATACCGTTATCATTTTGCATTCTTTTTTTCATGATACGTTTAGTGCGGTCTTTTACATCACCGACTAACTGACCACATGCTGCATCTATATCATCACCTCGTGCGCGGCGAACAATACAGGTTATACCTGCCGCCTGTAGTACTTTAGAGAAACGGTCAATGCGACTATTGCTCGAGCGACCATAATCATTACCTGGGAATGGGTTGAACGGAATTAAGTTAACTTTTGAAGGCGTACCTTTAAGTGTTTTAACTAATTGATGTGCCTGATCTGTACTATCATTAATATGATCTAGCATAACGTATTCAATCGTCACGTCTTTATTTGCTTTGGAACCATCAATATAACGACGACATGCAGCTAAAAATTCATCTATAGGATATTTTTTATTGATTGGTACTAATACGTCGCGTAATTCATTATCCGGCGCATGTAATGAAATCGCTAAAGCAACATCAATTTTCTCTTTTAAGATATCAAGAGCAGGTACAACACCTGAAGTACTGATAGTGACACGGCGTTTAGATAAACCAAAACCCCAATCATCCATCATCAATTCCATTGCTGGCACAACATTGTTTAGATTAAGCAATGGTTCACCCATGCCCATCATGACAACATTCGTCACAGGTCTATTTGTACTATCTGCGTGTAAACCAACATCTTTAGCAACACGCCATACTTGACCGATAATTTCAGATATTTTTAAGTTTCGATTGAAACCTTGTTGCGCAGTAGAACAAAAAGTACATTCCAGAGCACAACCAACTTGTGAAGAAACACAAAGCGTTTTACGTTCCTTTTCAGGTATCCAAACAGCTTCAACTTCTTGACCGCCATCTAAAATTAACGCGTATTTAATTGTGCCATCGCTTGCAACTTGCTTCTCTGATATCTCAGGTGCACGGATTTCACACTCGTCTTTTAAGCGTGCTTTAAGCTTTTTATTGATATTGCTCATTTCATCAAAGTTATCAACACCAAAATGGTAAATCCATTTCATTACTTGATCGCCACGGAATGGCTTTTCGCCGTATGATTCAAACAGCTCACGCATGCCTTGTCGGTTTAAATCAAGTAAGTTAATTTTAGCTTTTGTGGTATTCATGAAGACCTCTACCATAATGACGACTTTAATGTTTTTAATGAGTAAATATATAAGACTTATCTACTTTATAAATAACTCAAAACCAATAATTTATTTATAAAAAAGACAAGAAAAGGGCATAAAGCCCTTTTCTACAATCCGTGTAGTGTATTGCAACCTAAGCTGCGACTACAAAGAAACTATCTAGTGCGAGCACAAATTTCTTCGTCAGCGAAGAAGTAAGCGATTTCACGAGCAGCAGATTCTAAAGCGTCAGAACCGTGAGCAGCATTTTCGTCGATGCTATCAGCAAGATCTGCACGGATAGTACCAGCTAGTGCTTCAGCTGGGTTAGTAGCCCCCATGATTTCGCGGTTTTTAAGAACAGCGTTTTCGCCTTCTAAAACTTGAACCATAACCGGACCTGAAGTCATAAATGAAACTAAAGCACCAAAGAAAGGACGTTCTGAATGCTCAGCGTAGAAACCTTCAGCTTTCTCTTGAGAAAGGTGAACCATTTTAGAAGCTACGATTTTAAGGCCAGCAGTTTCGAAACGGTTATAGATTTGACCGATTAGGTTTTTTGCTACTGCGTCAGGTTTGATGATTGAAAAAGTACGCTCTAAAGCCATCTTATTTGCTCCAATAAATTAAAAGAATATGGTTTATACAAATGGGAGACCATCCGTATATTAGTGGGCGCGAATTATACGCGATAAAATGCAAAGATCCTATCTTAATTGTCGAAATTATATTCAAATAGCACTATCTCATAGAAATATTTTAAAAATATGACGACTAAAGGTTTTAATCTAATTCTGTTTTGCTCAGAAACATGATCCAGATCAAAAGCAGCTTGTTGCTGTTTTTATAAAATGCCGCATTTTTATCATTATCAATTAAATAATCCATGCAACTGGTTTGTACCCAGTTCTATGTATGAGGTTTTACAATGTCATCTATTCTTACTCCTGAAAACTCTCCAGGCTTATTTACCCCAGAGCTTTTATCTCCAGCTGGCAGCTTAAAAAACATGCGTTATGCATATGCTTATGGTTCAGATGCAGTATATGCAGGACAGCCACGTTATAGCTTACGCGTAAGAAATAATGAATTTAATCTAGAAAATTTAGAGATCGGCATTAATGAAGCTCACAATTTAGGGAAAAAACTATATGTTGTTTCAAATATTGCACCTCATAATGCAAAAATAAAAACATATATGCGTGATATTGAACCTGTTGTCGCAATGAAACCAGGTGCACTTATTATGTCTGATCCAGGCCTTATCATGCTAGTGCGTGAAAAGTACCCTGATATGCCAATTCACTTATCTGTTCAGGCTAATGCCGTAAACTACGCCAGTGTGTTATTTTGGGCTAAACAAGGTGTTGAAAGAATCATTTTATCTCGTGAGTTATCACTTGAAGCGCCATGCACATCAGATTATCAAAATTACGATTATGGACATTCTGTTTCCGAGAAACAACAATTTGTAGGTGAAGTAATAGGCCGTGATGACAATGGATTAGTAGAAATTGATGTTAAAAATAAATTCTGTAGCGGTCATTCATTAGAGCTGATGACACCACAAAGGAATGTCAGCTTTAAACCAGATCATATGGAAAATAAAAAAGGTGAGTCTATTGATGATGCTAAAGGTTCTGGTCATATCGTAAAAATCCCATTACCTGAAGATATCGATTTAGATAAAGCGATTTTATTAAGAAATTTAGATCAAGGCCAAGATATACGTAACCCATATAAGCAGGCTAAAGCTGTTTAGGAGTACTTAAAATGGCTTTATTAATTAATAACAAGTGCATTAACTGTAATATGTGTGATCCTGAATGTCCAAATCAGGCTATCACACTCGGTAAAGGAACAAACTACACGACTAAAGAAGATAATTCAATAAATTGTAAATTGAAATATGTAACATAAATCAAGTATTAAGGGAGAAAAATAAACCGAGCAAGGAGTTAAGTTCGGTTTATTTGGTTTTTTTATTATGATTATTATGCACAAAGTAGCCAGAGCCATCAAACTACACAATTAAGTACATTTTAAACGACAATTTACAAAATAGTTGGTTATAAAAATTATTTATGATACGTTTTGCCCGATTTTTATATTAAAAGGAGTTTATTTTGTCCCACCTGAAAAGAATTGTTTTTTTTAGTTTTTTGGTTATATCCTTTGTTGTCACAGCATCTCAACCTATTACTTTTCAGGCTATCAATAAGGCTGAACTGGCTTCTCTACTTTTTAATGAAATTGAGCGGCTTGATGCTTCTGCAATAAGAATAAGAAATACATATAAAAAAGTTAATTGGATTGAATTTAGACAGGTCATGACTCATAAAATGCTAAAGGCAAAGTCATTTAGAGATCTTGCTATTGTATTTGATGATATTCAACAAGGATTTACAAATTCTCATTCATCTTTTCAGTTATATTCACAGGTTTTTGATAGTCGAAAATTATATGAGAACCCAGTTAATAAGCGAGGTTTTGGAATAGGCTATACCTTTCCAGAAGTTAACTTTTTCAGCATAGAAACAAGTAAATACATTGAGTTCGTGAATGGGTTTTCTTTAAGAAAACGATTTAACCAATTCGAACAACTTGAGTGCGAATTCACTCATCAAGAGGCATGTTTGAAGAAGTTCAGTAAAAGAATAATGTGGGGCCTAATAGATCTAAACATCAAACAAGAAAATGAACTTTCTGATAAAAAAAAATCATGGAAAGAAACAATTACCCCCAAAGTTTCTACAGCAAATGTATCAATAAACACAAATGAAACATATTGCTCTTTATATGCCAATAATTTTAAAAACTGGAACATAAAGTACTCTAGTAAAAGCGTTTGCTTACTCGAAGATAATAGTACATATATTCTTAATATTAGGTCTTTTCTTCCATGGGGTACATCTCAAAATGATATTCATTGTGAAGGTGACACCAATGTTGAAACTATGTGCCACGATATTCAGAGTATTCGTGATTTGTTATCGCAGAAGAGTGACATAAAGCTGATTATAGACTTACAAGGGAATAGTGGCGGTAGTGAAAATACTCCATTTTTGTCGTTACTTTCTAAAAAACCATTTTTTGATAACTTAATCCACTTTAATAATACGGTAGAGCTTAACAATATTGATTTCAGAACAAATATATTTTACGGCTTAAAAAGCGCTGAAAACTGGTTCCAAAAACTTGCTGTTGATAGTAAGTTATTGAATCAAGAGTTTTTACCCGTGCGTGCTGATTTCTGTCGGGGTGATAAGGAAGCTTGTTCGTATAAAGCAATTAACCCTTTATCACCAACACTTGATATTAAAAAAATATTACTAGTCGTCGATTCTGGTTGCGTAAGCTCTTGTGATGATCTTGTTTGGAGATTGAAACATTATTCAGGTGCGTACGTTTTAGGTCAACCTCCTGCAACAGACAGTACTTATTCTACAGTATCAGGCATTATTTATTATACTGCTAATGGACAGTTAAAGCTCTTTATCAAAGCACAAGGCCAGCAGTACTCTCTTGACGATGGAAGTATAAAGCTTGCATGGTTTTCTATTCCATATACGTCAACCGTTGATAAGGAAGGTAATTACATTGACGGCGATATATCGATAATTAATGAAATAATTCCAATCACGATTGAAAATTATTCAAATATTTCAAATACGAATGTTTTACGAGCTATTGAGTATATGAAAAAGCAATCGTAGCTATATCTACGTTTGTTTTGATAAAATTTCTTCATTAGAATATTGAAGGTGAAGGGACGCACGGGCTTAGCCCATTTTATAACATAAAACAGGAATACATTATGAGTATTAAAAATAAAATTTTACAAGCAGCTAAATCTCTACCTGGCACCATTCGTGAACTTGACGTGGAAGATGTGTAGTGGTCAACTAAATTTGGCCACAGTTTTAGAATTTAACCAGAACCTTCGCTCTGATTCATTTGGACTTAAGCCTGCATTATAGTGATGAGGCCTGATCTCGCTGTAATAACCTATTACGTAATCAGTAATTGCACCTTTGGCTTCTTTAAAATCGATGTAACCCTTTTTCGGCATCCATTCAGTTTTAAAGCTCCTAAAAAACCTTTCCATTGGCGCATTATCCCAACAATTTCCTCGTCGACTCATACTTTGCTTTATTTGATATTTCCATAGCCTCTGACGATACTTTAAGCTTGTGTAATGACAGCCTTGATCTGAGTGAAACATGATACCTTTAGGTTTTCCTCTGCTTTCATAAGCCATATCTACAGCGGCTATTGTTAATTCACTATCTGGAGACAAGGAGATAGCCCAACCAATTGGCTTCCTTGCAAATAAATCAATTACAACGGCTAAATATGCCCACCTGTGACCAATCCAAACATAGGTCACATCACCACACCAATACTGATTGGGTTCAATTACATCAAACTGTCTGTTTAATAAATTGGGTATTGAAATATGCTCTTTCTTTGCTTTTTTGTACTTATGATTTGGCGGTTGAGAGCTAACCAGTCCTAATTTTTTCATAAATTTAGCCGCTCGATACCGACTTAAATTAAAACCACGATAAGATGCAATATCAGAGATAGTTCTGGCACCCGCAGAGCCATTACTTTCTTTATGTATTGCTTTGATTTCAATAGATAACCTTAAATCATCAGTTGATACTGATTTATCTCTGTTAACCCAATATTTATAACTACTGCGATGTACGCCAAATACATCACATAATGTTTTAACTGGGTGACTATTGCTCTTATTGAGTTTCTCGATTATCGAGAATTGTTCAGAGAGTCCGACATCAATAGAGCTGTAGCCTTTTTTAATATATCCTTTTCTAATTCAATTCGCTGTATACGCTTTTTCAGTTCTCGAATTTCAATTTGTTCAGGCGTCATAGGTGATGCTGAAGGTGATTTTCCGCTTCGCTCAACCTTTAACTGGGCAACCCATTTACTCACAGTTGATTTACCCACATTCATAGCTTTTGCTGCTTCTTCTTGAGTGTAGCCTTGGTCAATTACTAACTGAGCTGTTTCAAGTTTGATCGCTGCAGAATATGTTACACGGTTTTTCTTTGTCATATGTCACCTAAATTGGTTATGAAATAATCATAACATTTCTTATTAGGTGGCCAAAACTACTGTACCACTACAATGCAAGGAGTTTGAAAATCTAAAAGAATTAGGAATTGAAATTTCTATTTCAATTCAAACCAATGCAATGTTGATTGATGATGATTGGGTTAATATCTTTAGTAAATACGATATCTTTGTAGGTGTAAGTATTGATGGGCCAGAAACATTTAACGATATGTATCGAATTGATAAGAACGGAAATGGTACATATCAAAAAACGATTTCAGGTCTTAAATTACTAATGGAGGCGCATGATACTGGGTTAATTCGTAAACCTGGTGTTATTTCTGTAATTAATCCAGAGTTTGATGCTTCAATTATATATAAACACTTAACTAATACATTGGATCTCAATAATTTACATTATCTATATTTCGATGATACGCACGATACATCGTCGCTAGTAAAAGTCTTAGATATTAAAAAATATACTCAAAAGCTTTTAGATTGCTGGCTTAATGATTCTGTAGTTAGTAATAAAATAAGGTTTATTACTACTTATGTTGATCGGATAAAACAAACTCCATTTCAACGAGATGTTTTTTATAATTACGCAAATTTGCGCAGTTTAATAATTACTATTGATTCAAATGGAGATATTGGCCCTGAAGATACTCTCAGATCTATCATACCTGACGCTTTTGGTAATAACTTGAATATTTCTAATGCAAAGTTAAAAGATATTTTTGAAAATAAACCTTTAATGCAAACCTGGGTTGATACTCATACTATTCCTAGTGCTTGTAATGATTGTGAGTGGAAATCTGTATGTCGTGGGGGAGAACTAAAGAATAGATATGATGATAAGAAAAAATCTTTTGATAATAAAAGTATTTATTGTTCTGTAATACAGAATACTTTAGAAGTTGTATCTGGCGCTCTATTAAATAATGGAATGAGTATTGAGGCCATAGAGTCTAATATACAAAGCTATAATAAAAAAAACAATTAATTAGATGGAATAGTTTAAAAGAAAATAATCTAAAAACAATAAAGAAACAACTTTTAATAAATTTAATTTGTAACAAAGTATATGAAATTTATACAGGCCTTATAGATAGTAGCTTCCAAGAGGAATTTCCTAGGTATAAAAATATTTGAAATAGATCCCGATAAATGTACCGAATGTGTTGGTCATTACGATTCGCCAACATGCGTAAGTGTTTGCCCTATTGATTGCATAAAAAAACCCTAACAATGTAGAGTCTTTAGATGAGTTAGCCGAAAAGTTCATTCGCCTCACTCAAGGTTAAAGTTTTCAGCGCAGGGCTATCATTATAACTCTACGCGAATAAACACTATCAAAAGTTACTAATCTAATAGTGCTTTTAATTTATCTTCTTTTTTCAATAAATCTTGGTATAAAGCAAATTGATTTTTAGCGCGATCTAAATTATGCCCAGCACGTTTTATGTTGAAGTAATTATCACCATCGAGATAATCAGTTAAAAAACGTACACCTATCATTAAACACATC
The DNA here is from genome assembly GCF_001269985.1 of Pseudoalteromonas sp. '520P1 No. 423'. Taxonomy (NCBI): domain Bacteria; kingdom Pseudomonadati; phylum Pseudomonadota; class Gammaproteobacteria; order Alteromonadales; family Pseudoalteromonadaceae; genus Pseudoalteromonas; species Pseudoalteromonas sp. '520P1 No. 423'. The sequence continues at coordinate 3,862,995 of NZ_BBZB01000001.1, forward strand.
ACTTTAGCACCAACCCAAAAGCTTTGTTTTTCAGTTTGAGTGATTAAGTTTTGTAATGGTGTGACATACCCTTCAACAATCGCTGCAAAAATATCTTCACGAATAATGACATTATCTAAGTTTGTTGAATCTTCTTCTTCAGGAGAACAAAATGTACGTACCATATCGCCAAAGTCGAATAACCAATAACCGGACATGCAGGTATCTAAATCAATAACCGCTTTTGCATTGTGCGCTTTAGAGCAAAAAAGCATGTTATTAATTTTTGTATCATTGTGACATGCTCTCAGTGGTAATTGAGACTTTAAAGTTTCAAGCTCATCAATTAGTGCATTTTGACTCAAGCAAAAATCGACTTCTTCTTTTGCGCTCTTCAAACGATCACATTTATCTAAATTAGCGACTTTTTTTAAAGTGTTTACTCTCTTGGCTAAATGGTGAAAATCAGGAATAACTGAGAAAAGTTGTGTTGCATCAAAATCTTCTAATGCTGCTGCAAACTGCCCAAAAGCATTAGCAGCGATTTTGGCTTGCTGAACATTGGCAACAACATCTTCACTATAGCTGCCACCAATAAACTCTAAACCACGCCAGCTATCACCTTTTATATCAATCAAATAGTCTTTATTTAGAGTAGCAACATGTTTGATGATTTCAAGATCGTAATTATTATCTTGTTTTTTATTTGTTAAGTGTTTTTCAATTAATCTCGCATTATTAACTAATTCATTTGGCTGTGGAAAAACATAAGTATTTAATTTTTGCACTACTACAGGCGCATTCGCGCTTTGAAGTAACAAAGTGGTATTAATATGACCATTGCCTATTGGCTTTATGGTAACTTGGCTATCTAAATTATTATTTAGTCCAAAATGCTCTGATAATATATTTGCTTGTTCTGTGTACATTATTTATTACTCTGGCAGCTGTCTATACTGCCTCCCTTGAAAATCTGATTAAGCTTTTTGGTGATATCAGTTAGCTCAGAACGATAGGTCATTCCTAACCAAGACTCGTTGGCACGTAATACCGTTACTTTTTTTTGCTCAGTATCTATGGCTTTTTGTATTTGATCAGGTAAATAATACTCTTTTTGGACAGCGCTGTCATATTTTGATAGGAACTCAACAAAACCACGTTCTAAGTAGTCAAATAAAGTCTCATCAAATCCCCAAATTGTCATCGAGGCTAAGCTTTCAGTTGATATGGCTTCTCTTACCTGAGTGTGATTTAATCCTGAAAGTTTATTTTCTTGATACGTGATCTCTAAAAATTCGTTTACTTGTTGTAAATGCTTATTTTCATCCACCTGACAAATACCACGATTAACACTACCATGCTCAGATAAAGTATCTAAAATAGGATAACCAACTAAGCTCCATTGAGAGTTTTTATTTGGTCTATCGGCTAATAATTCATTTGCTAATAATTGATATGCCGACTTGCCATAATAATCATCCGCAGTGATCACAATAGCCTTACCGGATACATAAGGTTTAGCGGATAATAACGCATGACCCGTTCCCCAAGGTTTTATGCGATCTACAGCTAAATGTTCAAAGTCTAGGGGAATATTCTTACGATCTTGAATGGCTAATTTTACATTTAAGCCTGTTGGTAACCGGGGTAACACATCCTGCTCTATTGCTGTTTTAATGTTTTCATTTATCACAAGTACAAGATGCGTAATACCTGCTTTTACTGCATCACAGATGCTCAGTTCCATAATTGTACGATCGAGCCCTACAATTTCAGCTAATTGCTTAGATCCACCAAATCGTGTGCCAAGCCCTGCTGCTAATATCACTAAGGTAAGTTTTTCTTGTTTTGTTGACATTCAAACATTCATCAAAAATATAAAATATAGGCTTTAATTTTACCTAGCTTTATTTTTGATTACTATGAATTCAATCAATCTATATTGCTTATTCTCTTACTTCGTCAATCCAAGCCTGCTGGATCGCTTCAAGAACCCTTTCACCACAATGTTCCGGGTCATCATCAAATTCATCTAAATTAAGTACTAATTGCCTTAACTCTGTAAATCTAATTTTAGTAGGATCTTGCTCTGCGTATTTATCACAAAGTGATTCAGCAATACCAAACGAATCAGTCCAATGTAAGCCCATTATTTATGCCTTTTTGTTTCTAGCGCTTACTATAAAAGTAGTATTTTAAATACCTTAGAGCAATAAAAAAGCCAATAACATGCAGTTATTGGCTTTTATTAATAATATTTGCTCTAAAATTAAAGCTAATCTTTAAAGGTATTGCTTACTGTTTCTATATAATCTAGTGCTTGACTAATTTCATGGGCATTTTGTGCAACGATATTAGCATTATTTAGGCTCTCTTCACTCAGTTCGTTAACTGTACGTACATTATGATTAATATCATCAGCAACAGCGCCCTGCTCCTGTGCAGCCGTTGCAATGTGAGATGAATAATCTATTACCTCATTCATCATTTCATTTATTTGAGCCATTAATTGTTGTGAACTTGATGTCGAGTCATTACATTCTTTGGCTTGCAATACGTTCAGCTCCATAACTGCAGTCCAATTTTCAATTGTTTTTACCATTGAGCTAATAGAAGATTGAATTTCTTCACTTGATTTTTGTGTTCTTGTTGATAAAGACCGTACTTCATCAGCTACAACCGCAAAACCTCTGCCTTGCTCGCCTGCTCTAGCGGCTTCAATTGCAGCATTTAATGCAAGTAAATTGGTTTGTTCTGCAATGCCATTAATTTCATTCATCATGTCATTTACTTTACTAATTTCAACTTTTAAACCATCCGCAGAAGAAGCGGTAGATAATACATCTTCAGATAATTTATCAATTTTTTGAGAGCTAGTTTCTATCAATTGATTAGCTTCAACACATATACTTGATGTTTCTTCGACTTTATTTAGCGTTTCAGCAGAGTTTTGTGCGATTTCACTTGTTGATGCAGCCATTTGGTCCATCGCTGCGGCGATTTGGTTTAATTCACACTTTTGATTTTCGATACTTTCTTGCGCTTGATTTGAAGTAGAATCTAATTTGTGCCCGACTTGTTGTAAGTTTTTGCTTAAATCGACAAATCGACCCAATATGGTTCTCACTTTTGCTTGATGTAGCCCCAAGTGAAAATTAATTACAGAAGTCATGCCTTTACCAAAATATATAAAGCGACTTACACTATCAAAATCGTTTTGCAATTGTAATATTTTTTGCGGAGTTTGAACCAGTTCACCTCTGAAAATTATCGCTAATATAACTAAAGAAAATATAAACATTCCCATCGCTAAAAAACCAAATTTATAGGCAAATAAAAAGCTTAATAAACCTATAACATTTAAAGAGATTATCTGCTTTTTACTAGTGGTTAACTCTGAAACCCCACTTAAATCACCTTTATTAATTTTATCATATGCTTTTTGCGCTGTTTGCTTTAATTGCTCACTAGGTTTCACTCTGACGGACTGATAGCCTGTCACTTTGCCATTTTCAATAATAGGTGTTACATAAGCATCAACCCAATAATAGCGTCCATCTTTACATTTATTCTTTACGACACCACGCCAAGAATTACCTTGCTTAAGGTGATCCCACATATCTTTAAATGCAGCAGCTGGCATATCTGGATGTCTTACAATATTATGATTTTTACCTATTAACTCACTTTCTTCATACCCTGCTATTTGGCAAAAAATATCATTTGCATAAGTGGTAACACCACGTAAGTCTGTCGTAGATACTAATTCTTCATTATCTTCAAATAGAACTTCTTCATTAATTAATTCGCTATTTCGTCTATTTTGTTTCATTTTATATCCTTATTTTAAGCACGCCGGAAATATTATAGTGTATTTATTAACAAGCAGAAAATTGAATTTTGTATTTTATATGTAGCTAATATCATATTTATAGGGGTTTTTTTATATTTAAACCTGTATTTATGAAAATCTTGCCTATGCTTATCAAGACACTGCTTAAGCAGTTTTTTAAATTAAACAAAAAACAATAAATTTAGGTGAGCTCTATGAATAAAGGTAATTTAAACGTTTCAATCACTAATTTAACTGGAGAAACAATTTTTCATGTAAGTTTTTTACACAACTATAAAAACGATGCTTACAATGCAGGAAAAACATTACAAATAGAACCAGGTGAAACTATTGGTATTGGCGAAGTGACATTTTGGACACACGAACCAGAAGATAGCGCTAATTACTGGTGGGTTCAATTTGAGCACTTTGAAACCTACTACGCTAGCATTTTAGGGGAGTTTAATTGTGAGTTAGATAAGAAGGATATTGAAAGTGGCGGTGCAGTTAGTGTTAAAGTGACTTTAGATACCATGACAGTGATTCCGCCGGTTTCAGAAACCCGTACGACAAAAATAATGGCGACTAAGCGCTAAGTTAATGTAGACAATAAATTAGTTTAGAAAACAAAAAGCCACTAACATTCGTTAATGGCTTTTAAACTTTCACTCTACTAGCTAATTGCTTTAATTAGTGATCTTCGTTAACGATATTTAAATTGTATTTTGGAATTTCAACAATTAAATCTTCATCTGCGATAATCGCCTGACAACCTAAGCGTGATTCAGGCTCTAAGCCCCAAGCTTTATCTAACATATCGTCTTCAAGTTCATCACTCTCTTCTAGAGAATCAAAACCTTCACGAACCACTAAATGACAAGTAGTACAAGCACATGACTTTTCACATGCATGTGGGATTGATATACCATTTTTTAGAGCGACATTAAGTAATGTTTCTCCCGTTTTAGCTTCAATTGCAGCGCCTTCAGGGCATAACTCTTCATGTGGTAAAAAAACAATTTGTGGCATTTTATTATAAACCTCGTCGATGTAAATCGGCTTTAAATCTTTTTAAAATAAATATCTTTAAACTTGATCAACTGATTGACCTGTTAGGGCCTTTTTAATTGAATCATCCATTCTGCGAGCAGCAAAGTCTGAACTTGCATTATCAAGCTGCGTAATGCCTACTTTAAGCTGCTCAGGCGTTGTTGCTGTATCACGTAACTGCATTAGCTTATTAATTTCAGCTTCTAATGTTGCAAGCTCATCTTCTGATAATAAACCTTTTGCTTCAGATAATGATGCATTAATTGCTTCAATAACACGTAACGCTTCTACTTGTTGCTCTTTAAGCATACGCGCTTGCATATCTTCTTTAGCAAAACTCATCGAGTCTTTAAGCATTTGTGCAACTTGCTCATCTGATAAACCAAATGATGGTTTTACTTGGATTTCTGCTTGTACACCAGTTGATTTTTCCATTGCTGTTACACTCAACAGTCCATCAGCATCAACCTTGAAAGTAACCAATATATGTGCAGCGCCTGCCGCCATAGGTGGAATACCTTTTAGACTAAATTTAGCCAGTGCACGACAATCATCGACTAACTCACGTTCACCTTGAAGAACAGTTAATACCATGCCTGTTTGGCCATCTTTAAAAGTAGTAAACTCTTGCGCTCTCGCAACTGGAATCGTGGTATTACGTGGAATAATTTTTTCAACTAAGCCACCCATAGTCTCTAAACCTAAAGACAAAGGTAATACATCAAGTAATAACATATCTGAGTCAGGTTTATTACCTACTAATATATCAGCTTGAATTGCTGCGCCGATAGCAACTACTTGATCAGGGTCGATTGAAGTTAATGGCAATTTATCAAAAAATTGACCTACTTGTTCACGTACAAGTGGCATACGAGTAGAGCCACCTACCATAACAACTTCTAATACTTCTTCATTTGTTATACCCGCATCTTTGACTGTACGACGACATGCGCGCAGTGTCTTTTTAACCAATGGCGTAGCTAATTCATTGAATAACTCTTTAGTTACTTCAACAGTGTGGCTTTGCTGTGCAAACTCTAATACAACATTTACTTTTTTATACTGGCTTAGTGCTTCTTTACATGCTTTTGCTTTACTCATAAACAAACGCAAAGTTGGGGCATCTAACTCATAGTGCGCAGTTTGCTGTTTAAAGTATTCAATTAATAAAGCATCAAAGTCATCACCACCTAGGCTAGCATCTCCGCCAGTTGCTAATACTTCAAATATACCTTTAGATAACCGTAAAATTGAGATATCAAATGTGCCGCCGCCCAAATCATAAACAGCAATAATACCTTCTTGCCCAGAGTCTAAACCATAAGCTACGGCTGCTGCAGTTGGCTCGTTTAATAATCTTAGTACATTTAAGCCAGCTAATTCAGCTGCATCTTTAGTACCTTGACGTTGTGCATCATCAAAATGCGCTGGCACAGTTATCACAGCCCCAGTTATATCATCACCGCCAAAAGAGTCTTGGGCACGATTTTTTAAGGTTTTTAAAATTTCACTTGATGCTTGGATCGGGTTGATTGGGCCTTGACAAGTTTCAATATTAAAAATGCCATCTTGCTCTGATAGTTTATAAGGTAATTGCGCATATTCAGCTTCAATATCTTCTTTAGATTTACCTAAAAAACGCTTCACTGATACTAAGGTATTTTCAGCATCTAAAGCAGCATTTTTAAATGCATTAGCACCCACTTCAATACCATATTGCGTATAGTGAACAACTGAAGGTAACATCACCTGATTATCTTTATCAGCTAAAGTTTTTGCTTCACCGCTTAAAACTGTTGCGACTAGTGAATTAGTTGTACCTAAGTCAATTCCAATCGCTAACTTATGTTGGTGAGGTGCCGCGCTCTGCCCCGGCTCAGCAATTTGCAATAATGCCATTTAAAATACTGCCATTTTAATGTTATACGTTAATCATTAAATAAAGAGTCTTCAACCCTTTCAAGTTCATCACGTAATTTATAAATAAATTTTAGTTTACGCACTATATCTGCCGCACGCTCTAGTTCTGCTAATTCAGTTTGATTTATCAAAGCTTTTAGTTGCTGATGAAAATCGTTTTCAAGCGTTTTAATTTTTTTATCAAATGCTTCTATTGCTGCCTCAGGATCATTTGCAGAACTAATATCTTCAAGTTCTTCTCTAAGCTCCATTTGCTGCATCAAAAACATTGGATCTTGCAATGTTTGTTGCTCAGCTCGAATATCAACACCACGCTCGGCTAACATATATTCAGCGCGTTTTAGTGGATGTTTTAAGACATGTAATGCATCGTTAATTTCTGCTGATTTTTGCACTGCAAGTAATTGTTCCTTACTACTATTATGCGCAAATTTATCCGGGTGCACTGCTTTTTGTAATTGTAAATAAGCTTGGTTTAACAAAGCCAAATCAATATTAAAATCAATTGGTAAAGAAAATAGCTCAAAGTACTTCATTTAAAACCTTTAACTTAATTTAAAGCTGTATCAATAAAAACAAGAAAGCCTCAATATAAGTTGAGGCTCTTATTTCACTATCATATTTTACAAGAAATACTTGTCCAAATATTAAATGTAGAATAAAAACATGCTAGTTTTGTGATATCACTATACGGTGAAGCTTTCACCACAACCACATTCGCCACTTTGATTTGGATTTACAAATTTAAAGCCTTCGTTCAAACCTTCTTTTACAAAATCCAATTCAGTGCCATCAATATAAACAAGGCTTTTAGCATCAACAATAACTGTTACACCATCATGTTCAAATGTTTCATCGCCTTCAGCAAGTTCATCAACAAACTCCAGAACATATGCTAAGCCTGAACAACCCGTGGTTTTAATACCTACACGCAAGCCGATACCTTTGCCACGATTATCTAAAAATGATTTAACGCGCGCTGCTGCTGCGTCTGTCATAGTGATTGCCATACTAATGCCCTGCTTTTATTTGTTAACTTACTTATTGATTATGCTTAGTTTTATAATCTGTGATAGCTGCTTTAATTGCATCTTCAGCTAAAATAGAACAATGGATTTTAACAGGTGGTAATTCTAATTCAGCAGTGATATCAGTATTTTTGATTTCAGCAGCTTCATTAATTGTTTTACCTTTAACCCATTCAGTTACTAATGATGATGATGCTATTGCACTACCACAACCATAAGTTTTGAATTTTGCATCTTCAATAATGCCATCATCAGAGATTTTAAGTTGTAATTTCATTACATCGCCACAAGCTGGTGCGCCCACCATGCCTGTTGCTACACTTGGATCATTTTTATCAAATGCGCCAACGTTTCTTGGGTTCTCTACGTGATCTAATACTTTATCGCTATAAGCCATGCTTATTACCTCTATTACTATTCATTTCAGACCACTATTAATTGCTACGGTTAATAGTGGCTAGTGGGCATTCACCCATTAATGTTCTTTTAAATTAGTGACCAGCCCACTCAACAGTATCTAAATCGATACCGTCTTTAAACATTTCCCATAGAGGAGACATATCACGTAACTTACCAATTGAACTATTTAATAATTTAATTGTGTAATCAATTTCTTCTTCAGTTGTAAAACGACCAATACTGAAACGAATTGAGCTATGTGCTAACTCATCGTTACGACCAAGCGCCCTTAAAACATAAGATGGCTCAAGGCTCGCTGAAGTACATGCAGAACCTGAAGAAACAGCGATATCTTTTACAGCCATTAATAATGACTCACCTTCAACATAGTTGAAGCTAATATTTACAATGCCAGGTACTGATTGATCAGGTGTGCCATTAAAGTAAACTTCTTCAAGTTCACTTAACATGCCATCAATTAAGCGTTTACGAAGCTTAGATATATGAGCATGATCAGATTCAAATTTTTCTTTTGCTACGCGGAAAGCTTCACCCATACCAACAATTTGATGTGTTGCTAAAGTACCTGAACGCATACCACGCTCATGCCCACCACCATGCATTTGTGCCTCTAAGCGCGCACGAGGCTTACGACGTACATATAATGCACCTATGCCTTTTGGACCGTATACTTTATGTGCTGAGAAAGACATGAAATCAACTTTTAATTCTTTTAAGTCAATAGCTACTTTACCCGCACTTTGTGCACCATCTACGTGGAACATAATTTTGCGTTCGCGACACATTTCACCAATAGTCACGATATCTTGAATAACACCTAGCTCATTATTAACATGCATTACACTTACAAGTACTGTGTCATCACGCATTGCATCTGCTAGCTTTTGTAAATCTAATAGGCCGTTATCTTCAACGTCCATATAAGTTACTTCAAAACCTTGGCGTTCTAATTCACGACAAGTATCAAGTACCGCTTTATGCTCTGTTTTAACTGTAATGATATGCTTACCTTTACTTTTTGAGTAAAAGTTTGCAGCACCTTTAATTGCAAGGTTATTTGACTCTGTAGCACCTGATGTTAATACGATTTCACGTGGATCTGCATTGATTAAAGCAGCAATGTCGTGACGTGCTTGATCAACAGCTTCTTCAGCTTGCCAACCAAAACGGTGAGAACGGGATGCAGGGTTACCAAAATTTCCGTCCATTGTAAGACATTCAATCATTTTTTCTGCAACACTCGGATCTACCGGTGTAGTTGCTGCGTAATCTAAATAAATTGGTAACTTCATTTTTTATCTGCTCCGGTCCTGCTTATAATTGATAACTAATTTGAATATTTTCTAATTGTGCAATGGCCTCACTCAAATGTGAGTCTTGGCGCATTGAAACTGCTTGAACATCACTGTGTGTTACTAATTCGCCCAAAGTAATATTATCTAAAAATTCTTTAATTCTACTACTTAACTCTAACCAAAGATTATGTGTTAAGCATTGTGACCCACCTTGGCAATTTCCTTTACCTTGGCATTTTGTTGCATCGACAGATTCATCAACGGCCGAAATCACATCGCCAACCGAAATAGTTTCGGCTTCTTTACCTAATAAATATCCACCGCCGGGACCTCTAATAGAGCGTACTAAGCCATGTTTTCTAAGGCGAGCAAATAACTGCTCTAAATATGAAAGTGAGATTTCTTGACGTTCTGATACATCAGATAGCGATACGGGACCCACTTGAGAATGTAATGCAACATCAAGCATTGCAGTAACTGCATATCTGCCTTTTGATGTTAATTTCATTTGAGCCCCCAGAATTAAACAATTTTGAATGGCGAATTTTAATTACCTGACTAACATAGTCAAGTATTATATTACCATTACAACTAAATACCCGACTAATTTGCTCAGGTATTGTTATATTCTAAATACCTGAGTAAATTAGTCAAGTATTATCCTCATGATTAAATTTCAGGTTTAAACTGTTTAAACCTTAATTTGGAGCTTTAATATTTATAATAAAAATTGGAATCTTTGTTATAAATTTTGGGCAAGTACTCATAGTCTCTATTCTATAAATTACTCAACCCTCAATGTTTTCCATCAAAGGCCAAGTATGTTCATTAGAATAGTCAGGCTATTTAAATATGAGTCTAAAATGAGCTATAAAGACTGCTAAGCAGATCTATTTTTTAATCGTTTTACCAATAGAAGATAAAATTCCACGCAAAATATTTAGTTCTACTTCTTCAGGGCGTGCACGATTAAATAAACGGCGTAGTTTAGTCATAACAATACCTGGATGCTGCTTTATAATAAAACCAGTATCATTTAATGTTGTTTCTAGGTGATCGTAAAATAATTCCATTTGTTTTGAACTTGGGTAGTTACTTTCATCTTCAACAACTGCTTCAGTTGGATTATCAATTTCTTGTGATGCTAAATATGACATACGCACTTCATAACATAATGTTTGCACTGCCATAGCTAGATTCAATGAGCTATATTCAGGATTAGCTGGAATACACACATGATAATTACACAGTTGCAATTCTTCATTTGATAAACCACTGTTTTCACGACCAAAGACTAAAGCAACAGGACCAGACTTAGCACCTTCAATCATTTTTTCACCACACTCTCTTGGTTCAACCATAGGCCAAGATAATGTACGTGAACGAGCACTTGTGCCGATCACTAAAGAACAATCAGCTATTGCCTCTTCTAAAGTATCAACGACAACTGCATTACCTAAGACATCGGTTGCCCCTGCAGCTAATGCGGAAGCGTGGCTGTCAATTTCATTAACAGGATCAACTAAATATAATTTAGACAACCCCATAGTCTTCATTGCTCTAGCTGCAGAACCTACATTTCCGTTATGTGATGTATTTACTAATACGACTCTTACTTCATTTAAAAGCATGATTTAAGTTATTCCGAACAATTCATTTAATTATGTAAATTCTACCATAATTTATAAAATCGTCAGCTATTAGATTTCTTTTAAAAAATAATCGGTTTAAATTATTGATTAAATGTTAAACAATGCAATAATTCAAAAATGCTATTTACTTTAGTATAAAAATCGCTAAAATAGCGCGGCTAAATCACAGTGTGATTTATTGTTCTTTTACATACATAATCCAAAGGTATACTTATGCATCCTATGTTAAACATTGCGATCCGTGCTGCGCGTAACGCTGGTAAAGTTATTGTTCGTGCTTTCGAAGAGCCAAACAAAATTGAAGTACAACAAAAAGGTAGCAATGACATTGTAACAAACATAGATAAAGATGCTGAAGCAGTTATCCGTGAAACTATCTTAAAATCTTACCCAGATCATAGCATCGTAGGGCAAGAACTAGGAGAGCATAAAGGTAAGAGCACTGAATACCAATGGATTATTGACCCTATTGACGGCACTTCAAACTTCGTTAAGGGTATCCCACACTTTGCAGTTTCAATTGCACTTAAAGTAAAAGGCCGTTTAGACCAAGCCGTTATTTATGATCCAATTCGTGGTGAGTTATTCACTTCTTCTCGTGGCCAAGGCGCACAATTAAACAGTAAACGTTTACGTGTTTCAAAAGCAAACGAGCTTATGGGCACTATTATCGCTACTAGCTTCCCATACAAGCATAAACATCATTTAGAAGCTTATAGTAAAAGCTTCCAAGCATTATTTACACAAACTGCGGATATGCGTAGCTCAGGCTGTACAGCATTAGATTTAGCATATGTTGCAGCTGGTCGTGTTGATGCATTTTATGCAATTGGAACTAAACCATGGGAAACTATCGCTGGTCAACTTATTGTTAAAGAAGCTGGCGGTCTATTAATGGACTTTACAGGCGGCAATAACTACAAAGAAAGCGGTAACTTAATTTGTGGTTTCCCTAAATTATCACAGGCTATCGTTAAAGAAATTCGTCCACATTTAACAGATACATTATTACGTTAATTGAAACGATTAAAATAGATATTGAAAAAGGAGCCTAAGGCTCCTTTTTTGTTTTAATTAATACTATTCCAGTTAATTAGCTGGTCACTTAATTATCGGAATGGGTAAAACTCTTTTAATTGATTTCTACGATAACCAATCGCTATCAACAAAATGAAAATCCAATATAAACTACCGCCACTATCTCCTTTTTGAGGATCTGGTTCAGGAATAGGTTCCGTCACTTCTTTTTCTGATACCGTTACTTTTATTATACCAACAGCTTGTGCGTTAAAAGAGTCTTTAATGGTATAACTAATTTCATCTAAGCCAATAAAGTCATTATTTGGAATATACGTCAGCGTATTATCAGTATTAATAGCCACACTGCCGTTTTGCGCTACCCCAGATACAAGATTTAGTTGATCACCTTCAGGATCACTGTCATTTTCAAGTACCTTAATTATTACAGATTCACCCTTAAATGTTGTTGCTATATCATCGACTGTTAAAGGCGCTTTATTAGCAATAACATCAATGATTACTTCAGCAAAGTCAGCACCGCCTTTACCATCTGAAATTGCATAAACAAGGGTTTCAGTACCTACAAAGTCATTCATAGGGTTATAATTCAATTGATTTTCAATGATGGATACTTCTCCTAACACGGCATTCGCAGGATTAATAATTAAAGCATCATTATCTCTATCAGTATCATTAGCTAAAACATTTATCGTGATAGCTGTATTAACTCTAGTTTGAGCTGCATCATCTACAGCTACAGGCTGATGATTACCATCATAAATAACCGCAACACCGCTAGGGTCTACAATCGTACCATTAACTAATTGGTCAACATCGTTAGGTCCACCATCTGATATCTGAACTTGCACACACCAATAACCTGCAATTAAACCTAACTCCCAAATCTCAGAGCCTGGAGGAGGACAATATCCATAATCACCTGAAGTAGAGAATACCTTATCTTGACTTGTTATAACAAAGTTTTGCCAATCTCCACTCGCAAGTTGTTTACGGTATAAAGCGTTTGCAGGAATTGGATTAAGTTGTGGAAAAACAATTTTATAGCTTTGATCTGTAGGTGATAATCCCTCAACAACAAAGTCATAAACACCACCTGTATTTAAAGCATCGATATCATCAACAGCACCGTTTTCGACTAAAGCACCGGTAATATTCCCACCTATTGCTTTATCACCCAAGCGTAAACAGCCAGCACTTTCGCCTTCGATTAAGAAACTGCCACTCGTTTCTAAACTTGATGGCAAAACATTACATTCATCAATCGCATCTAAATAATCAACTATGCCATCATTATCACTGTCATTTTGCCCTTCAACATTATCAGGAATACCATCTAAATCAGTATCTGAACCATCTAAATCTGCAGCTTCTATCTCTAATTTAATTGTTATTTCTTTTGTTAAGATACTCTCTTGTTTACTTAAATCTCTTAACTCTAAATTAAGCTGATAATTGCGTGTATTTAGTTGGCTAGGCTCAAAACTAAAAGTCAAGTCTGAGTTATCTGTATCGGTTAATAACAGCTCAGTATTAGTCCAGTTATATTGATATTGTTGATTATGATCTGGATGTTCTACTTCAGCACTTACAACAACTAATCCATTTTTTTTATTAACAATTGTACTTTGAATATTATCTTGCTCAACTTTAAGATTAACTAGAGGCAAAATATCATCTTCAGTAATAGTAATCGTGTGTGAAGACTGAACACTTCGATTAACACCATTACCTAACGAAATAATAATCGTCTCATCCCCTTCATCTAATTCATCTTCAAAAACATTAAACGATATTTCACCTTCAGTACCTGATTCTATAAATAAAGTGCCATTAGCTAAATCATGATCGATATAGGTCTCTGCTGTACCACTGACTTTATAGGGAATTGCGAGTGGGTAGCTAGGCGATAGGCCATTCAACTTAACTTCAACAGTAACAGCAAAACCTTCCGTTGCATTTTGCTCTTTAGGTAAAAATATTAAAGGTGCTACAGTCACTTTTTGACTAGTAATCGCAATTTGATTATTACTATCAATTGTTTGCCATAAAACAGTATTAACACCTGGTTTAAAGAAAACGTTTTTGTCTTTTAATGTAACAGGCAAAGAGCTGCCACTTTTATCTACCGCAGTTGCTGTGCCTAGTTCAACTTTAGTAAAGATACCTGAAGCATCAACTTCAATATCGTTAGGTTTAGTAATTACTGGCAACTCATTTTCTGGCATATTAATATCAACTAAAGCAAGTGCTGAATCTTCCCCACCTAGTCCATCAGAGATCTGGTATTCTATAACAGCTGTCCCATTAAAACCCTCTAATGGTGTATAAGTTAAAATACTATCAACCCAAGAGACTGAACCTGTTTGTGCATTGGCGCCTATTATTTTCAAGTTATCACCATCAATATCACTATCATTATTAAGCACCATGATATTAAATGTCTGCCAATTACTTCTAGATACGCGATCGTTATTAGCTAATGGCGCATCGTTTACGGGGTCAACAATAACATCAATTATGATAGGTTCTGATTTTGCAATACCGTCTTGTACTTCAAAAGTGAAACTGTCATCGCCATTAAAGTCACCATTTGGGGTATAAGCTAAAAATGGAGGTTGCCCACTAATCATGCCATTTGGTGGGTTTTGAATTATTTTATATATCAAGTCTTGGCTATCAATATCACTACCGGTTAATTTAAATGATATAGATTCATCTTCTAATACTTCTAAAGATTGCTGATCGCCAACTGGAATATCATTTACTGCTTTCACATCTAAATATATAGTGACTATATCTGAATCTAAATTGCCATCATTAACCTTAAAGGTAAAACTGTCATCTCCAAAGTAGTTTTCAAAAGGGGCATAGTTGAGATTAGGTATTTCTCCCGTTAAAACACCATTTTCTGGGTCTGAGACCAGTGAGTAACTAATACCATCACTTTCAGTATCACTTCCTGAAATAGTAAAACTTGTAATTTGATCTTCTATCGCAAAAATAGTTTCTTCGTTGCCAACTGGCGCATCATTAACGGCTTCAACATTAATAGAGATAGTTGCATTAGTTGAATCTAAAACACTATCATTGACTTTAAAAGTAAAGCTATCTTCACCAAAATAATCTTCATTGGGTTGATAAACAACATTAGGGGCATTCCCCGTTAAGGTACCGTTTTCAGGTTCAGACATTAAGGTATAAATTAAATTATCTCTATCGGGATCTGTTCCTTTTAATTCTATTTCTAATGCCTTATCTTCTTTAGTAGATACAGTTTCAGCTACAGAGACCGGAGCATCATTAATATTATTAATTTGAATATAAACAGCTGCTGTTGATTTACCATCTTGATCATCACTGACCTGATAAATAAAGAAATCTTCTCCAGCATAATCTAATTGCGGTGTATAAGTAATTTTTCCACTTGCACTTACCTCTGTAGTGCCAAATTGAGCTTCGGTAGTAACAATCACAGAATGAAGTACCAATTGACCATCAATATCTTGATCATTTTCTAAAACATCCACTACAACTGCGACCTCTTCATCAGTTTGTGCTTCGTCATCATTACTCAAAGGATTATCATTTACTGTTTCAATGGTTAATAATACCGTGGCAATATTCGATTCAGCGCCTAGGTTATCGGTTGTTTGATAAGTAAAACTATCAGTACCAAAAAAGTTTTGATTTGGGCTATAGGTCAATTGCAATGTTGAAGTATCAATAATCACACTACCTTGAGTGGGTGCTTCTAAAACCTTTATTGATTTAATAGTACCATCTATATCTGAATCATTGCCTATTGCGTTAATATCTAGCGGAATATCTTCTTTGAGTACGACAGTATCATTAACAGCTATTGGTGCATCATTTATGCTAGTAACGCTTACATTCACATCAGCTTCACTAGATAATGCATTTTCAGTATCTTTAACTGTGTAGGTAAATGTATCTAAACCAAAATAGTCTTTATTTGGGGTATAAATCACACTGCCATCTAATTGAACCTCTACAATACCATTTTTTGGCATTACCACTAATGCAACGCTAGTGATATCCATAGAGCCATCAATGTCTTCATCATTATCAAGCACTTTAACTCTTACACTTGTATCTTCTTCTGTGGTTGCTTCATCATTAACGGTTCGAGGCGCATCATTATTGCCTGAAATATTGATACTAACACTTGCTGTATTTGATACCGCACCATGAATATCACTGACAGTATATTCAAAAGTGTCACTTCCAAAATAATCATCATTCACTTTATACGTGATTAAACCATTGCTATTCACTGTCGTCCTACCAAAAGCAGCCTGAGTAGTCACTGCAACTGTACTGCTACTAATTTCTGCGATGTTATCAACATCTGTATCATTAGTTAAAACCGCTATCACTACCGTATTGTCTTCTGTTACGCTTGTCGTATCATTAACCGCAATCGGTGCATCATTCACACTATTAACCGTTATAGTTACTGGCGTTGCACTGGAAACTGTTCCTCTTAGATTTGTTACAACATAACTAAATGTATCTGAGCCAAAATAATTATCATTTGGCGTATAAGTCACAATTCCATTTACAGTATTTACAGTAGTTGAGCCATTGGTTGGAGCAGTAACCACAGTAACACTGGCAGGATTTAAGTCATTACCTAAACCATCATCATTAATCAGTACATCAATTAAAACTTGGTTATCTTCGTTAACAGAAACGATATCTGCTTGAGTTTCATTATCATCATCAAGAATAAATACTGTTTGTTGCTGTACCCCACTTTCGACACCACCATTAACACTTGTGATATCAATGATAATGCTTTCATCTGATTCTTCATTAGTATCTTGAATAGCAGTTAAATTAGTTGAGCCAGTTGTTTGGCCTTGGGTAATTGTAATAGTTGAATTTGGAGTTATATAATCCCTACCGCTTGTTGCTGTACCAGAGTAAGTTAAAGTTATAGTGACGTCTTCAAATGTTGCTTGGTTCAAAGTTGCTGTAATTTCTGTAAAACCTGTCGCTTCAGCAATTGAAGTTGCATTAACATTTAAACTAACATTAGCGGTTTCATCATCTACTAATGTAACTGTTTGCTGTTGTACACCACCTTCACTACCACCAATGACACTCGCAATGTCGATAATAATCGTTTTATTACCTTCTATTGTCGTATTATCTATCGCAGTAATACCTGTATCGGCATTTGCAGATAAAGCACCGGCTTGAACTGTGATAGAGCTACTTGGCGTATTGTAATCGACGGCTCCTGAAGCTGCTGTTCCTGAATAAACTAAATTAACAATCACATCTGCATAGGTTTCATTACTTAAAGTAGCAGTGATATTTGAAGAACCATCAAGTTCAGATACCGTATTTGAAGCTACAGATAATAAAACAACCGGAGCAGACTGCGCATCAGTAATAGAAACGGTTTGTTGATTAGTTGAGCCAACTGTACCAATAGATACCGTATCTAAAGTAACTATGACCGTTTCATCAACTGCTGCATCATGAATATTATCGACCCGTCCAGTAATAGCGATAAGTGAGTTACTATTAAGTTGTGGGATTAATATACTATCTGATTTTGTATAATCGACATCTACAGTAGCGGTACCCGTGTAAGACAAACTTGCATTAATGGGGTCTGGCCATTGATTATTTAAACTACCAGTTAAAGTTGCAACTACATTTGACGTACCACCATTTTCTAAAATTGAATTTGATGACACACTTAAATTTACTTGTGGGTAATTAGCGTAAATTGTATCTTCGGTCTGGCTTATAGCCGTTGTAAATTGATTACTTTGCACATTACCACTGTCTTTTAATATGATATCAACGGGGATATCAGCTCCGCTAGCTCGATCAGTTCCTCCGTTAGCTATTACATATGTTGCTTTATAGCTATTATTCCCTAAATCAGTAAAATTAGTCAACGCAACGGAATTAACTGCACCTGAAACAAGAGTTAACCCGACTTGATCAGCAAAAATTGTTACAGTGACACTATCACCAACTTTATGAATGGAATTAGGTAAAGAAACACCTGAAATAATAGGGGCAGCATTAACCGATTGAGAATTAAAACCAGATAATAATATGATTAACAAAATCGTAAATGGCAGTATTTTCATAGTTTTCACTTTTAGATGAAATAAGTAATTAGCTTTCGTTATTAACTTTTAAAATATAATTTTAAGTGCTATTGGCTAAATATATGAGTCTGAATTTAAATTATCACCTCATAACCAAGCTTTCAATCGAAAACGATAAGCTATAAATCATGCAAGAAAGAAACCAATAAAAGTAATTACTACCAACATCTTATACATTAATTAATAAAAAATTTAGATATTGAAAGGATTTAACACACTATATTTTTGGGGTTTAAGTAAAGTTAAGCGCTCTTTGGTAATAATTTATCAACATTAGATATAGGGAAGTCGGGTGGTGTTTGAGGGAGTTTTATTGGCCTTTGCAATAAATAGCCTTGCATTAGATTAATGCCTAAGGTTTTCAATAATAATAGTTCTTCATCTCTTTCGATACCTTCAGCAATCACTTGTGTACCAGTTTCCTTTGCTAATTCAATAATCATTTTCAAAAAGGTTTTTTTTACAAAACTCTGATCGCAACGATCTATGAAATACCTGTCAATCTTCACAATATCAGGTAATAACTCTGACCACTGCTTTAATCCAGAGTAACCTGCACCTAAATCATCTATGGCAATGGCAAAACCTAACTCCCTATAATGCTGAATTGTTTGTTTGAATAATGCATCATCGGCAACTTTTTCTTGTTCTGTCACTTCAATAATCACACGATTTGTAGCGAGATCATTTTGCGCTAACAGGTTTAAGGTTTCTCCTTTTGGGTGAGCGGGATCTAATAAAACATTAGGGCTTACATTTAAAAGAAGCTTGCCCTCTAGCTTTAAATTAGCAAAATTGACTATAGCTTTTTTACGACATAATAGCTCTAGTTCTGATATTTTTTGCTCTACTGATGCGAGTTTAAATAATGCTTCAGGTGATTCTAATACTGAATTTTCAGGACCTCGACTTAATGCCTCATATCCTAAAATAGTTTTATTACCAAAATCAAAAACTGGTTGAAATACAGTTGTGATCATTTCGTTTTTAATTATCTCAGTAAAAAAATCTGCATCAGAGCGCATAACTATGTACCTAATTTATTTGATGCTATGATTGTATGAAATTTACATGACAGTTTTATTGCAAAAAAAAGCGACTCAATTGAGTCGCTTATAAAAGGTCGATAAATTTAGAAATGCTTATGGCATTTCATCAAATTCAGCACCTTCTTTTTCAACTACTTCAGGTATCATATCGTGCTTACTTACACCTAATGCTACAGCTACTGCACTTGCAACATAAATAGAAGAATAAGTACCAACAAATACACCAAATAATAATGCAGTAGCGAAACCATGAATGATTTGACCACCCCAAACAAATAAGGCGATTAATACAAGTAATGTTGTGATTGATGTTACTAATGTACGATTAAAAGTTTGCGTTAGAGACATATCAATAATCTCTAACGTATCGTCAATACGCACTTTACGGAAGTTTTCACGAATACGATCAGATACAACTATCGTATCATTAAGTGAATATCCAATTACCGCTAAAATTGCCGCTAATACCGTTAAATCAAACTCTAAACCCAGTAATGAGAACAGACCAACAGTCAAGATAACATCATGCGCAAGGGCTGCAACAGCACCTAGAGCAAAGCGCCATTCAAAACGCATCGCAACATAGATTAAGATACAAATAAGCGCAGTAAGCATAGCTAAGCCACCTTGCTCTTTTAAATCTTCACCAACGCTTGGGCCTACAAACTCAATTCGACGCATTTGCGCGTTTTCATCAAAAAGTTTCATAGCATCCATCAATTGATTGCCAATCACTTCAGCTTTAACGTCTTTGCCACGTGGCGCTAAACGTATTAAAACGTCAGTGCTCGAACCAAATAATTGTAATGATGCATCAGGGAAGCCATTTTCAGATAATACCGTACGGATTTTCTTTAAATCTGCTGGTTGTGAAAAACCAACCTCAACAGATGTACCGCCTGTAAAATCTAATCCGAGCTCTAACCCTTTACCAAAAAATATACCGATTGAAGATATCATCAATATAGCCGAAAATATCATGGCGATTTTACGTTTCGCCATAAAACCTATCGTGCCTTTAACATTTAATAATTGCATGTATAGTCTCTCTTATATCGACAGCGTATCTAGGCGTTTTCCGCCCCAGATCAAGTTAACAACGGCACGAGTACCTACTATCGCAGTAAACATCGAAGTTAAAATACCAATTGCAAGTGTTACAGCAAAACCAGCTATTGGACCAGTACCCACAGAGTATAAGATCACGGCTGCAATTAATGTTGTAA
Source organism: Pseudoalteromonas sp. '520P1 No. 423' (assembly GCF_001269985.1). Taxonomy (NCBI): domain Bacteria; kingdom Pseudomonadati; phylum Pseudomonadota; class Gammaproteobacteria; order Alteromonadales; family Pseudoalteromonadaceae; genus Pseudoalteromonas; species Pseudoalteromonas sp. '520P1 No. 423'. The sequence continues at coordinate 3,883,645 of NZ_BBZB01000001.1, forward strand.
TGTTAGCATCTAAAATTGTACTAAAAGCACTGTTGTAACCTTCATGAATCGCTTGTTGTGGACTACGCCCTTCAGCTAACTCTTCACGAATACGTTCGAATATAAGCACGTTGGCATCAACTGCCATACCAACTGTTAATACGATACCTGCAATACCTGGTAAGGTTAATGCGGCATCAGGAATAAGTGACATCACACCAAATATCAGAACAAGATTTGCACCTAGCGCTAAATTGGCTACTAAACCAAATTTACGATAATACATAAACATAAATGCAAGTACTAAAGCGAAACCTAATACAACAGCAGTCATACCTTTTTCAATATTTTCTTTACCTAAGCTTGGACCAACAGTACGCTCTTCAACAATTTGAATTGGCGCTACAAGTGCACCGGCACGAAGTAATAAACTTAAAGTATGGGCTTCGGCTGGATTATCTAAACCTGTAATACGGAATGAACGGCCTAAGCGGGCTTGAATAGTTGCGACATTAATAACTTCTTCAACCTTAATAGGTGGCAATGCTTTACCATTTTTATCTTTTTTACCTGACGGTTTATATTCGATAAAAACAGTTGCCATGCGTTTACCTTGGGCTGTTTTAGTAAAGGCTGACATTTTATTTCCGCCTTTACTATCTAACTGAATATTAACCTGTGGGCGACCATTTTCATCATTACCAGATTGTGCGCCAGTAATATGAGAGCCACCTAAAATAATACGCTTTTTCAGTAAAACAGGGTAACCTTGACGATGCATGATAATTTCAGAACCTGGTGGTACACGACCAGCAGCGGCATCACGTACATCTGAATTTTCGTCAACTAAACGAAACTCAAGAATAGCTGTTGCACCTAAAATCTCTTTAGCCCGTGCAGTATCTTGAATACCTGGTAATTGTACAATGATACGTTCAGCACCTTGACGCTGTACATTTGGTTCAGCAACACCAATTTGATTTACACGATTACGAATAATTGTTTCATTTTGCTTGATTGCATAAGTTTGTATTTCTTTTAATTTGATATCACTTAAGCTAACTACAAAGGCTAAATCATTACTGCGATCATCGCTAAAGATATAATCTCTATATCTATCTTTTAGGAAACGCTCTGCCTTATCTTTTAATTCATCTGTACGCATTACTACTTGTACTTTATCTTGGCCACTTACACGACGGATCGTTCTATAACGAATTTTTTCACCACGTAAGTCACTGCGAAAATCTTGAACCATAGTTTCCATAGATTTATTAACGGCAGTTGCCATATCCACTTCCATCGTGAAGTGAACACCACCGCTTAAATCTAGGCCTAGCTTCATAGGTGAACCACCTAAACTTGCTAACCATTTAGGTGTATCTGGTATCATGCTAATTGCAGATATATAACCATCACCCAAAACATCTCTTAAAACATCTTGTGCTTTAAGCTGTGAATCTACATCTTTAAAACGGATTAAAACTTGATCTTTAACTAGTTCAGACGATTTTAATTGTATATTGTTATCAGCCATCGTTTTAGATACAGTATCTAAAACAGCTAAATCGGCTGTTGCGCCTTTTGCACCTGATATTTGTATTGCCGGATCACGACCATACAAGTTTGGAGATGAGTATATTAAACCAATAATCACTATCGCCAATACCATCAAGTACTTCCATAATGGGTACTTATTCACCTGTTGTATCCTTCTTATTTTTTATAAGTAGGCTATAAATAAAAATTTATAGCCTAAGTTAAACTATTGTTTAACACACAAATCATCTTATAAAGATTTCATTGTGCCTTTTGGTAACACAGCTGAAACTGCTGATTTTTGAACTGTTACTTGCGTTTGGTCGTTTAAAGCAATAACAACAAAATCTTTATCATCAGCAACTTTAGAGATTTTTCCTACTAAGCCGCCTTGAGTAAGTACTTCATCACCTTTACCAAGCGCGCTCATTAATGATTTATGTTCGCTAACACGCTTAGCTTGAGGACGATAAATTAAGAAATAAAATACTAAACCGAATAGGGCTAGCATAATTAACATTTCGTAACCGCCACCTGGCGCTGCTGCTGGTGCATCAGCTGCGTATGCATTTGACATAAAAAAACTCATAAAAACCTCTTTAGTATTACTATTTTTGAATATGATATAGATTGGGCTTGTGCCCATAAATTACAAGGCAACATATGTTGCCTTGTAATCAAATTAAGTATTTTCTTTTAGTTCAGGAACTTCTTGCCCTCTAATGGCATAAAAGTTTTCAACAAATTCTGTTAATTTACCTTCACTGATTGCATCTCGTAAACCTTGCATCAAGCGCTGATAATAACGTAAATTGTGAATCGTGTTCAATCGCGAACCTAAAATTTCATTACATTTATCTAAATGATGTAGGTAAGCTCGAGAATAATTTTTACATGTATGACAGTCACACTCAGGATCAACAGGGCCTGTGTCTGTTTTATGTACTGCATTACGGATTTTTACAATGCCATCTGTAATGAATAAAAACCCATTTCGTGCATTTCGTGTTGGCATAACACAATCGAACATATCGATACCACGACGAACTGCTTCTACTAAGTCTTCAGGTTTACCTACGCCCATTAAATAACGCGGTTTTTCTTCTGGCATTTTATAAGCACATTCATCAAGAATATTGATCATATCTTCTTTTGGCTCACCAACTGATAAACCACCTAATGCATAACCATCAAAACCAATTTCTTCTAAACCTTTTTGAGATTGCGCTCTAAGCTCTGGATACATGCCGCCTTGAATAATACCAAATAACGCAGCCGGACTTTTACCGTCTTCAACATTGTTATGCTCAGCTCTAGAACGCTTAGCCCAACGCTGAGATAATTCCATTGACTCTTTAGCTTCTTTTTCAGTGGCTGGGTACGGCGTACATTCATCAAATATCATTACAATATCTGAACCTAAATCACGCTGAACTTGCATTGATTTTTCAGGTGTCAGCATGATTTTGTCACCGTTTACCGGAGAGCTAAACATTACACCTTCTTCAGTGATTTTCCTCATTTTACCTAGGCTGAAAACCTGAAAACCACCTGAATCGGTTAAGATTGGCTTATCCCAGTTCATAAAGTCATGTAAATCACCGTGCTGTTTAATGATTTCAGTACCAGGACGAAGCATTAAGTGAAAAGTATTACCTAGGCAAATATGCGCGCCAGTTTCTTTTACTTCATCTGGCGTCATGCCCTTTACAGTACCGTATGTACCCACAGGCATAAAAGCTGGTGTTTCTACTACACCACGATCAAAGATCAGGCGACCACGACGGGCTTTACCATCTGTACGGTCTAATTCAAATTTCATTTTAACCTCGTTTGCCGGAAAAACAGTCCAACTAATTTAGGGATTATACGCTCAAAACATACCAAGATGCTTGAGTTTAAACGCGCGATTTTACATGTTTTAGGGGGGATGGTGCAAGCTAGATTCTATAAGAAGGTCAGTTAATGGGTTTGTCCGTTTGATGAATTAGATAAGTTAATGAAAATACACTAACTTATCTACTCGGTTTTACCAATGTGCGCTATTTTGTTTTTGGCTCTAAAAACATCGCATCACCGTATGAGAAAAAACGATATTTTTCATCTATCGCCACTTGATAAGCATGTTTTATATTATCAAAACCAGAAAATGCGCTTACTAACATAATTAATGTAGATTCTGATAAATGAAAATTAGTGATCATCGCATCCACTAATTTAAATTCATAACCGGGGTTGATAAAAATATCAGTATCACCATAAAAAGGTGCTAACTTACCTTCTGACTTCATGGCCGCCGATTCTAAAGAGCGTACTGAAGTTGTACCTACAGCAATAATACGTCCACCGCGTTTTTTAGTTGCTTTAATAGCCTCAACAACTGTATCTGGCACTTCAATATACTCAGAATGCATTACATGTTCGTCTATTGTTTCAACTTTTACAGGCTGAAAAGTTCCCGCTCCAACATGTAAAGTCACAAAGGCCATATCAACGCCTTTCTCTTTTAACTTTGCCATTAAAGCATCATCAAAGTGTAAACCTGCAGTAGGCGCAGCAACTGCGCCCGGCTTTTCACCGTAAACTGTTTGATAGCGCTTTCTATCTTTTTCAGTATCGGGGCGGTCAATGTAAGGCGGTAAAGGCATATGCCCGATTTTATCTAGAATATCTAATACGCTTTCTTCTCCACTAAATTCAAGTTCAAATAAAGAACCTTGACGCTGAACCATGGTCGCCTTTGCAATGCCCTCTAAAATCAGTTCATTGCCAGGCTTAGGTGATTTACTTGCACGAATATGTGCGAGCACGCGATGTTCATCAAGCACGCGCTCAACTAACACTTCCACTTTACCACCTGAAGCTTTTTGGCCAAACATTCTTGCAGGGATCACTTTAGTATTATTAAAAATTAATAAATCATCTTTATTAACAAAATCTATCATGTCACTGAATACATGGTGAGCAAGTTTGCCAGTGTTACCATCAAGTTTTAATAAACGACTACTACTTCGATCCTCTTTTGGAAATCTAGCGATCAGTTCATCGGGTAATTCAAAGCTAAAATCAGCTACACGCATCAGGTTTTATATCCTATCAATTAAAATGACTAAAATTTATTACTACTTACTCAAAGGAAATCTCATGCAAGCTATTCATCAGTTAACTCAAAGCTAAAATCAGCTACACGCATCAGGGTTCATATCCTATCTATTAAAAAGGCACTTCTCAAAATTTCCGTTACTAGAAACAATCAGAGTAAGTAGATTAAAAATCGCGCCAATTTTAGAGATTCCCTTGCTTTAAAGCAACCTTTCATCGGGTTGCTCTTTTAAATTAGTTTCATTAGCATTATGCTAATTATCGATATAACTTCACTTACTAGAGGCTGCCGAGTATGGCTGTTCAGCTTAAACTATTGATCTTAGATACAAGCTTGAAACAACGAAATATAATAAAAAATGCGCTTGCGCACCTCAATGTATTTAAAGTATTAGAAGTAAAAAATAGTGACGAAGCACTATCTTTGTTAAAAAAACAGGCTGTCGACTTAATAATCACAGGATTAAATGTTGGTAACATAGATGGTTGGCGATTTGCTCGTATGATCCGATCAGGTCTATTAAGAACCCCTAAAAATACGCCTATCGTATTAACTGCCTCCAATCATTTTGAACGTATTGCTGATACTACAGCCCGAAGTTATGGTATTGATGCTGTGGTTACAGAACAAAAAATGCAGCAGTTGCCACAGATTTTAGCCAACGTACTTTCTAGTCATTTAGAAAAAAGTAGTCGATTAACCCTTCTATTAATAGAACCCAACCAACTTCAAGCTGATGAAATCTCACTTTACTTAAAAGATACTTTTATAGTTAGCCAAGTCACCAACGCTAAAGATGCAATGGCATTATTTCAGCAAAATACATATTCAATTATATTAATAAATTCAATAGCACAGTTAATACCTTGCGCAGAAGATTTAGTTTCCTCATTCTTAACCGCAAAAGCGAACCAAGCAATTGTAACCATCATAGATACTGATGATGCTAATGTGGCAGAACAGCTTTTATTATCTGGAGTAAGTGATTTTATTCGCGTGCCATATAGCCAGCCTTTATTGAATAAAGTATGTGATCAAGCTGCTCGCCGAGAAGACTTTATGGTGAGTTATGCTGAGTTTGCTTCAAAGGTAGAGCAGTTAAGCCAAAGCCAGCAAAGATATAAAGATTTATTTTCAGCACACCAAAGAATATTGCATCATTTAAATACCGTAGTAATAGAATTAGATGGCCAAGGCACGATTCGATTTATCAATCCTGCCTGGGAGGCATTATTAGGCCATGACTTTAAAAGCAGTCTAACAAAAGATTTAAGCCAATTTTGTATCCAAGAGTTTAAAAATACATTACAAAATAGTATTGCAGCCATTTTAAGTGGACAGTTTGCTCAGCAAACTCTGCAGTTACAACTACAACACAAGTTAGGCCATCCTATTTGGGTTGAATGTCGTTTACAATCAATTAAAAGCGATAAAACTCTCACAAGCATTACAGCAAGCATAGATAACATCCATGAGCGTAAACAGGCTGAGTTTCAGTTACAGCATTTGGCTTTACACGATACATTAACGGGTTTACATAATCGTCACTACTTTGATTTATCACTTAATCAATTATGCAAAGATACATTAGATAACAAACAACATGCATTACTCTATATCGATTTAGATCACTTCAAAGTTATTAATGATTCTTTGGGCCACCAACAAGGTGATATTGTACTTAAAAAAGCAGCTAAATTATTTCAACATGTGATAACTGAAGGTCATATTTTATGCCGTATTGGAGGTGATGAATTTGCAGTCCTGTTACAAGATATCGAATTATTAGATGCTTATGCGATTGCAGAAGACCTATGCCAATCTATCGAAAAATATCAATTTAAAACTCTAGAGCGCGATTATTCTATTAGCTGCTCCGTTGGTTTAACGATGGTTTCTAATTATAACAAAGATGCCAATGAATGCCTTAAACAATCTGATATTGCTTTATATGTTGCTAAAAATAGAGGCCGTAATTTAGTTCATTGCTTTAGTGCGAGTGACGATGACAGCGAAAAAATGATGTCAAAATTAGCTTGGACTCGCCAAGTAAGATTAGCATTAGAGCAAGATCAAATTGAGCTACACTTCCAACCTATTTGGGATTTTAAACAACATAAAGTTGCCTATTTTGAAACCTTGCTAAGATTAAGGATTAACGACGAACTAATATACCCAAATCAATTTATCCCTCCTTTAGAGCTTATATCTGATATGAACTTGTTAGATCACAGTGTTGTAAAAACTGCTATCTCAAATGCAGCACAGCACCCTATACTCAATAAAATTGCAATTAACTTATCAGCGCAAGCATTTTCAGATGAAGGGCTACTCCCTTTAATTGAAGATACACTTAAGCACTATAAAGTTGATCCAAAAAGAATCGTTTTTGAAATCACTGAATCTGCAAGTATTAGTAACTTAACTGCAACGCGTACTATGATTGAACATTTAAAAATACTAGGCTGTGGATTTTCAATTGATGATTTTGGAACAGGTTTCAGTACTTTCAGTTATTTAAAACAACTACCTGCAGATCAGGTTAAAATTGACGGTTCATTTGTAAAAGATATGCTTAACGATCCAATAGATCTCGCCTTAGTAAAAGCAATTAAAGATATAAGCCACTCATTAAATAAAACATGTGTTGCTGAATTTGTCGAAGACTTATCAACTTTCAATGCTTTAAAAGATATTGGAGTTGATTATGCACAAGGATACTTAATTTCAAAACCCTTAAAGGCACAAGATATAGCTGATCACTTAAAAAAAATAACACTTTGAAAAACAGCTAATTAAAATATTTAAAACATATTTTTCATTTTTAAACCTTCTCAAATTGATACCTAGTTTATACTAAGTTTCAAAGGATATGATTTAATAATGAGGAGTCAGGAATGACAATTTTTATAGTATTACTATTGTTAGCTAACGGATTAATTGCCTATTACTGTTACTTAAACGCCAAACTTAAAGGGTATCCCGTCATTACCTTTTTAGTTTTAGGCACTTTACCCTATTTTAATTTAGTTGTATTAGTGTATTTACTTTTCTTACCTAATCTAAAAAACCATCCTGATATTGAAGAAAATAGCATTATAAATTAATAAAAGTTATCAGTATTTATAAAATTTGTACTATAAAACAACCCACCTTTTATCTTATAAAGATAGGTTGTTTTATATTATTAACTTAATATCAACAGCATCATCAGGATTTCCTAACATCCTTAAGCAGTAATGATAAATCGGCTTTTCAAACTCTTCGACAAACTTAAGCCAAGCCTTTTTATCTCCTTGTTTCGCTTTATTAATAAGCTTTTTTCTGATTGAAAAAACACGTAGACCCTAAATTTTTTTGTTATTAGTCGACTTGGTAATAAAAAAGTTTGGAAAAAAATAAAAAAAATTAAGATTGCACTAAACTTCTATTTAGCATCATGAACAAAATTGCCAGTAAACAAGGAGTAAGTATGTCATTAACACTCGACATGAGCCGAATAGATAGCGCATTAGAGGGGTTTACCATACCACCTAGGCCTGACATGTTAAAACAAGTTCAGGAAGAAGTTGAAAAAGATGAGCCGAATTTAAAGGCCATCTCCCAATATATAAATCAAGATATTGGCATTGCAGGATTTACACTTAAAGTAGTTAACTCGCCACTATTTAGTTTACCAAGGAAAATATCAACAATAGAACATGCTTGTATGTTTTTAGGTTTAAAAAGGCTTATTAAATTAGTTAATAGTATCGTTTTAAGGTTTACGCTCAGTACTGGCAGTGAAGAGATATTCACTGAAAAGTTATGGAATAGTTCAATGAAAATAGGCAATGCAAGTCTAATATTAGCGCAACACTTTGAGTTAGAAAAAGACTTTTCTGATGATTGTTATACCGCAGGATTATTTCACAATGCCGGCATGGCGCTTATTTTTTCACAAAGCGCTAATTATCCAAAGCTATTAAAACAAGCATACTTAGATAGCGCCATTATCGGTGAATTTGAAGAAGCTAACTTTGATACTTCTCATGAAATTTTAGGGTTTTTAATTGCGCAATCATGGGGATTAAATAGTGAAATAAGCAATGTAATTGCTTATCATCATAGTCCTAATATTATGCTGGCAACAGGGGAAGCATCAGAACAACAAATGTTTGCCATTTTAAAGCTTGCCGAACATATGACTAATTCAACTGAAATCCTCACTGGCGTAAATCCTGATAATGAATGGGAGAAATTCTCCACTCAAATCTTAGATGTTTTACATTTAGAGGATTTTCAATTGTTAGATTTAGGCGAAACCTTATTTAATGCAGGTATAGATAACATTTATCATGTTTAATTTTTAAAGACATTTATCTTTGATAAATGGTGCAACTTTATCACTGAACAGTCTAAAATCACGGATCCTACCTGTAGTTTTTCGCCACAGTAGCCCTATCTCACGATAGGCATCATCTTGTGCAGGCATATAACGCATGTTTTTATGCTCTAGAATACCAGCATTAATTGCCATTTGCGGTAAAAAAGTCACGCCTAACTTATTTTCAACCATGCTTAGTAAAGTATGTACATTAGTGGCTACAAATGGGTTAATACACTGGCTTTCACTTAAATGGCAGGCACTTAAAGCATGTTCTGTCATACAATGCTCTCGTGCCAATAAAAAGACACTCGATTTAGGCAATAAATTAAAATCGATTACCTTGCTTGGTGCGTCAAAATCTTGGTGCATCACTAAATTAAACTTATCTTGTGCTAAAATTTTGATATGAAACTTATTAGTATCATAAGGCAAAGCTAAAATTGTTAAATCTACCTGTCCTTTTTCTAATTTATCGAGCAAATTATCACTCGTATCTTCGATTAAAATTAATTCTAAATCTGGAAACTCCGTTTGACAAAAATGATACAAATCAGCAGCAATAAAGCTAGCTATCGTTGGAATTAAACCTAATGTTAATTTACCCGATAAAGGCGTTAAAAAACTTTTAGTAAGCTCTTTTACACTAATGGTATCATCTATGATTTTTTTAGCGCGCTCGACAACTTCTTCACCGATTGGAGTGAACATTAAGCTGCGATTTTCTCTTTCAATAAGTTGACAACCTAAGTTTTCTTCAAGGTTTTGAATTGCGCTACTTAGCGTTGATTGGCCAATAAAACATGCTTGCGCTGCTCGACCAAAATGCTGCTGTTGATGTACAGCTAAAAGGTATTGTAATTGTTTAATACTTGGTAAATTATTCAAATTTAACCCTTATAAAGATATCGCGATACCAATGAAAATAATAAATCCAACATGGTGATTATTTAAAAATGCCTTAAAGCATAAACTAGGTTCTCTATTTTTAATTAGCCATTGTTGATACATAAATAGGCCACTTGCTAACATCAAGCAGAGATAAAACAGTTCAGATAATTTATATTCTAGAGCGATATAAACTGATAAAAACAGCGTGACGAATTGTAATAACCCTATAATGAACTTATCGAACCGACCAAATAAAATAGCAGTAGATTTTATACCTATTTTCACATCATCATTTTTGTCCACCATGCCATACATAGTGTCATAGGCAACAGTCCAACATAGGTTTGCTAAATATAAAACCCAAGCTTGCATAGGAATATGTCCAAGCACAGCCATGTAAGCCATAGGAATAGACCAACTAAAAGCAGCTCCTAATATCACTTGAGGCAAATGGGTAAACCGTTTCATAAACGGATAGCAAAAAGCGAGCGCTAAACCACCAAAAGATAATAAGACAGTTTGCCAACTCAATAATAAAACAATAGAAAATGCAGCTAATATTAAAACGATAAATAACTGTATTGCCTCTGCTGAAGTCACCTTTCCTGATGCTAACGGGCGCATTTTAGTACGTTCGACATGACCATCAACTTTACGATCAGCAAAGTCATTGATCACACAACCTGCACTTCGCATAATAAAAACACCCAAGCTAAATACAACTAAATGCAACCAATCGGGTATACCATCACTTGCCAACCATAAAGCCCAATAAGTTGGCCAAAGTAATAATAAAGAACCGATTGGCTTATCGGTTCTCATTAATTGTTTATAATATTTCCAGTTTCTTAACTGTAAATGCCATTTCATCATGATTATTCTATTTTTTAAAAATTAAGTTTTAGTTTCAAGAAAAGAGCCCGGCAAAAATATTTCACAAACTAATAATTTTTGCGATGCTAAAGATAAAACACTTCGCCTTCCCCAATTATTAAGCTCACCGAGATCTAGCATTTTAGCGACATTTGCGATTGGATGCATTGCATTAAACTTTGCTATTTCTATGATATCTCGATTAATGGAAGGATCTTTAAATATCTGCTCTCCTAAAGGTTTTGTTCCTAAAGTCCCTAAGTTATGATTTGATAATTGCTGTTCATCCAATGGAATCCAACTTTGTGCATACACTTGTGGTTTATTATCACAGTATAAAATCACTTCACGAAATAATGCGCTCTGGATATCTACTTTAAGTATATCTGCTTGTTCTAAAGTTAATTTCTGAACAATTTCACTTAATACTTTAACTTCAAAATATTGGCTATTTTGTTTTAGCCTGGCAGTCAGAGAGCTTGTTTCAAACAACCAGTTTATTTCAGTTTCATTTAATTCATCAATAACAGAATCAAACCAATTATTATCAAGTGTTAGGGGGTAATCGAGCACGATACAACAACCAAAAAAATAAGACATGAGATCATAAAATAATTTATCCATATTTGATATGAATAAAATAGATAAAGCTATGAGATTATTTTCCAGAGTTTGTTATAATTTATAAAAGTTATTGTATTGTAGCTATTTAATTAAATATATTAATAATAATCAAAATTTATAGAGAGTACTTAATGCGTCCTTTGGCTTTGTTACTGTGTGCTATCACATTTTCCCTAATCAGCTTTACAAGTTCTGCTGCCTCAAACTTAGGTTATTATGGGTTTGAGCCAGATATAACAACAAATTATATTGGTACTTCTAATAAAAAATTAGGCTTTGTTCGTGTGACAGTTGAACTTATGTTGCTAGATATAAGCAACCTAGAAATAGTTGAACATCATACGCCTTTATTACGAGATGCGATTGTAGAGATCTTAAGTAAAGAACCTGAAGATAAAGTAAAGTCATTGGTTGGCCGAGAAGAAATTAGAAAAAAATGTGCTGAAGCAATTAAGGAACTATTAAAAGTTGAAACGGGACAAGAAATCATTCGTGACGTGCTTTTTACCAAGTACATATATAACTAGGTATTCTTAGAGAGAGTTATAATAAAATAGCTCTCCCCTATGCTTATTAAAAGTTAGCTATTTATTTTTGCCTTCAAAAAAGCAAAAAGCATACCGGTTAATAAACCAAATAAATGTGCCCAATTAGCCATACCCACAAATAAAACATCAGCAAAACCCAGTAACATCCAAACTAGCATAAAACCAACAATCGGCTTTGCGATAACAATGCCTGCGCTCGGTTTAAGCCAGCCATAAATCCAACAAAATCCTAACAGTGCATATACAACACCTGATAATCCACCAAAATTAGGACCTACTAATAAGTATTGCGCCCAATTACTGACTATCGCACTGACTAAAAATATAATTAGTAACTGTGATTTTTCTAAAGATTTTTCAATTTGATCACCTAATTGCATCCACCACATTAAATTAAAAATAATATGAATTGCAGAGAAGTGAATTATCGCAGGTGTGATCCAATTTATTGGATTATATGGTTGAAACTGTAATAGAGTAAATAAAGTCTCAAAACCGCCAAACATAAAGGCCATATAAATAACAATCGAAGTAACCGTAATACTTTGATTAAACCAACTCAGCGCATTAAAGCGCTGCTTTATATTAAGTGAAGACCCTGTGTATTGAAATGGCGCATTCGACACTCCTGCATCCCATGATGCTGCAAGATACTTATCTTGATTCGGATCATCATCAAACTCTAACCATAATTGATGAGCCTGCTCATAAACGTCTTCACTCACTAATATCGCTGCTTTTTTTTCCTGCCCTTTTACCAGTTGCGCATCAATATTTTGCATTTTTAAGTAATCAATAAAACCTTGAGCAGCTCTAATATTATCTAGCTGAGCTAATAAAATCATAACCCTTACCTTAAGTTTGCGTTGCTTTTATAGCATCTTTAAAAACTAAAGAGCTCATCCATATTAAGAATTTTAAGCCTTAGCGACATCACCAGGGAACTTAGATGCCCAATCAGTAAAACCACCCACTAAGCTATATACATCTTCAAAATCTTGACCTATTAGATAGTTCGCAGCACCTTGAGAGCTTATTCCATGATAGCAAACCACTATAATTGGTTGTTCAAAATCACGTTCCATCATAAATTGTGCAATATTTTCATTTGAAACATTTATTGAATTTGGAATATGCGCTTCATTAAACGAGTTAACATCTCTAATATCTGCGATCACTAAATTATCTTCCGATAAACGTTCTTTTAATTGTGCACAATCAATTGCTTTAAATGTCATGATTTACCTTTAACTGTTTTATATTTACTTTGCGAATAAAAAAGCGCAAATAAATTTGCGCTATCATTTTATACTTTCTATCGACTTAAGACTAATCCCAATTAAGGATCACTTTGCCTGATTGTCCAGAGATCATAGTATCAAAGCCTTCTTGGAAGTCATTGATATGGAATTCATGGGTAAGAATTGGATTTAAGTCTAAACCAGATTGAATTAAGCTGGCCATTTTGTACCAAGTTTCAAACATTTCACGACCATAGATACCTTTGATCACTAAGCCCTTAAAAATCACTTGGTTCCAATCAACAGCCATATCTGAAGGAGGAATACCTAACATGGCAATTTTACCGCCATGGTTCATGTTATTAAGCATAGAGTTAAAAGCTGATGGTACACCTGACATTTCAAGGCCTACATCAAAGCCTTCAGTCATATCAAGCTCAGCCATCACATCTTCAAGCTTTTCAGTTGCAACATTAACAGCCCGAGTTGCACCCATTTTACGCGCTAGCTCAAGTCTATATTCATTTACATCAGTGATCACAACATGGCGAGCACCAACATGTTTAGCAACCGCAGCCGCCATAATACCAATTGGACCAGCACCAGTAATTAATACATCTTCACCCACTAAATCAAAAGAAAGCGCGGTATGAACGGCATTGCCAAATGGGTCAAATATTGCAGCTAGCTCATCTGAGATATTACTTGGAATTTTAAAAGCATTAAAAGCAGGGATCACTAAATATTCAGCAAAAGCACCTTCGCGGTTAACACCAACACCAGTAGTATTACGACATAAATGTACACGACCTGCACGACAGTTACGACAATGACCACATGTAATATGACCTTCACCAGATACACGATCGCCAACAGTAAAGCCACGAACTTCTTGACCCATATCTACTACTTCACCAACATACTCATGACCTACAACCATAGGTACTGGAATGGTATTTTGTGACCACTCATCCCATTTATAAATATGTACGTCAGTACCACAAATTGCAGTTTTACGTATTTTAATTAATAAATCATTATGGCCAACTTCAGGTTTTGGTACATCTGTCATCCAAATCCCAGGTTCAGCCTTTAACTTTGATAATGCTTTCATTATTAGATCACTCCCATCTCTTTACCGATGCGAGTAAAGGCAGAAATAGCTTTATCTAGTTGTTCTTTAGTATGTGCAGCAGATATTTGTGTACGAATACGTGCCTGACCTTTTGGCACTACTGGGAATGAAAAGCCAGTTACATAAATGCCTTCAGCTAGTAATTTATCAGCCATATCTGAAGCTAATTTTGCATCACCTAGCATAACAGGGATAATAGCGTGATCTTTACCGCCGCATGTAAAGCCAGCAGCTTCCATTTGCTCACGGAAGTAAGCAACGTTATCCCACAGTGTTGCACGAAGTTCGCCGCCATCAGCTAACATATCTAATACTTTAATTGATGCATTTACGATTGATGGTGCTAATGAGTTTGAAAATAAGTAAGGACGAGAACGCTGACGTAACCACTCTACAATTTCAGCCGTTGCTGCAGTATAACCACCTGAAGCACCACCAAGTGCTTTACCCAAAGTACCTGTAACAATATCAACACGATCCATTACGCCACAGTACTCAGCTGTACCACAGCCATTTTCGCCAACAAAACCAACAGCATGAGAATCATCTACCATAACTAATGCATCATATTTATCAGCTAAATCGCACACAGCAGCTAAATTACAAATCACACCATCCATTGAGAATACGCCATCTGTTGCGATTAATTTAGTTTTTGCACCCGCAGCATCAGCAGCAATTAACTGCTCTTCTAATGCAGCCATATCGTTATTTGCGTAACGGAAACGCTTTGCTTTACATAAACGCACACCATCAATGATAGAGGCATGGTTTAAAGCATCTGAAATTATCGCATCTTCTGGGCCTAATAAAGTTTCAAATAAACCCGTATTTGCATCAAAACATGAAGAATATAAAATTGTATCTTCTGTTTTTAAGAAGTTACTTATTTTTTGCTCTAGTGTTTTATGTATATCTTGGGTACCACAAATAAAACGCACAGAAGCAACACCAAAACCATGCTGATCTAAACCTTGCTGCGCTGCTGCAATTAAATCAGGATGATTTGCTAAACCTAAGTAGTTATTCGCACAAAAGTTAATAACCTGTTCATCAGAACTTACAGTGATCTGCGCTTGCTGTTGAGAAGTAATAATACGCTCATTTTTATACAAACCATCAAGTTTTACTTGTTCGATTTGTTGCTTTAACTGATCATAAAATGCAGATGCTCTCATCTGTTTCTCCAAAATTTGAACGAATGATTGACTAAATTGCATACTTTATGCAAATTAAATGTTTTAATAATAAATTTGACCTAGTTTAAAAGTTTAGCCTGTTAAATGCACTCTCTATTGATATGAGTAAGATCAATGTAATATATTAAAATTATTTATGATTTATCTAATAGATAAGCTTTGCCATACTTCATCAGCAATCTCTTTACCTTCATTTGTAACAGCCTTTCCAGATTTAACTAATATTTTAGTCTTAATTCCAGCGGCTTGCGCAGCTTGAAGGTCTGATATTTTATCACCCACCATAATGCTTTGGCTAACATCTATATCAAACCGCTCAATAGCTTGATTTAGCATGCCTGGCATAGGTTTCCTGCAATCACATTCTTTTAAGTACTCAGGCAAGGCATTTTTAGGATGGTGTGGACAAAAATAGACTTCTGTAATCGGTATTTGGTGTTTGTTAAATTCAGACTTCATCCAATCTGTTAGTACATTAAAATCTTGTTCTGAATAGTAGCCTCGACCAATACCTGACTGATTTGTCACAACTATGATCATAAAGCCTTGTTTTATAAACTGCTGACACGCATCAAAAACACCATCAATAAATTCAAAATCTTCAATTTTAGATACATAGGCATGGTCGTGGTTAATCACCCCATCCCTATCCAAAAATACTGCTTTATTCATTATACAGACTCCAGGATGTCTTTTTCACTTACAATGCGATCAAACATTTCTACAACATCTTTTATTTGAATTTGAGACATCAATTCTTTACCTTTACAGCGCTTACCCCAAGGTAATTGTTGAGCTGGTTTACCAAACTGTGCTTTTAAGTTTTTATGATAAACTTCAACAGCATAGTCTTGATAG